>NZ_JALVTW010000009.1 GCF_027023985.1 Persephonella sp.
TCTTTAAACTCTGGAAAATCTTCTAATTTATTATTTATATATTCAATTAGATTTGGTCTTAAAAAATTCTTAAAATATTTTCTTTTTATTTTTAAAAGATTTACATATCCACTTTTACCTTCTATTTCTGCGCCTGCAAAAAGGTTCTCAAGAATATCCCAAAATCTTTTTTCATAAATTTCTTTTTGTTCCATAAATTTATTATATTATATGGAACTGATATAAGTTTCCCTTCTATATCTACCAAATCTTGCATAGAATACAGGTTTCCTTAATTTTTGCGGCTATTGTCTTATCTCTTTTTATTAACTGTCCTGTGCTTTTAAGTATCCTGAAAATGTAATTTTTCAAAAACAGAACATTTTAAAATAAACTAAGCAGCAATAGGATAATCTTTATAAAGTTCTTCTGCCTGCTTGTAGATAAAATTAACTAATTTTGATGTTGCTTTAAATTTGTGTTTCCTTAATATTCTTTTTATTGCAGTTCTTACTTTTGCTTTATGTTGCTCACTTTTTGTCCAGTCAATAATAAGCTGTGATTTTATTTTTTCTGTTAGTTCCTTTGCTACATTTATAATTCTTTCATCATATTTACAGTCTGAAGTTCCAATTAAAAGGTCATAAAAAGCTTCTTCTTCCTCTGAAAGTCCTAATTTTTCTCTACATGCGTTTATATTTTTAAGCTCTTTTGCTAAATCCTGAAGTTGATTTATTACTTCTTCTACCGTTAGTATTCTGTTGTTATATTTTTTTATCAGTTCATCAATTCTTTCTTGAAATGATTTTCTTTTAGCTTTATTCCTTTTTAATCTTACTTTTATCTGGTCTTTTAAAAGACTTTCAAAAACTTTTATTCTCGCTTCTTTATTAGAAATATTATTTAGATATTTAATAAAATCAGGATCAAAAATTGAAACCTCTTCCTGCGTAGTATCTATTCCAAATATATTTTTTATCTTTGAAGCTTTAACTGATTTATCTACAAGATGTTTAACTGCATTTTCTATTTCATCTGAAATATCCAGTTCTTTATGGGGATTATATTTTCTTATTATTCTTGCTACATTCTGGAAAAACTCTAAATCATCTTTTATCTCTATTGCTTCTTTTTCTGTGCTAACCAGAGCAAAGGCTTTGGTTAATGCTGAAACTTGTTTTAAAAACTCTTTCATTTCGTTGGGGTCTTTTGTGATTTTAGTATATATTTCTTGAAGAAGTCTTGCTTGTTCAGTATTTGATAGCTTTTTCCAGTTTTCAAAATTTATTCTCCCAAGGTAAGACTTTACAATTTCATACTTTTCCAGCATTAGTTTTACAGCATCTTCTATTGGAATAACTGCATCCTTGATAATATCCTGTGTATAGACTGATAAGGATTTCTTTAAGTCATCTGTTATTCCTATGTAGTCAACTATAAGACCACCTGTTTTACCGGGATAAACTCTGTTTACTCTGGCTATTGCCTGTAAAAGAGAATGATTTTTCATAGGTTTGTCTATATACATTGTAGAAACAACAGGAGCATCAAAACCTGTTAACCACATATCAACGACAATTACTATTTTTAACGGGTCATCTGGATTTTTAAATCTTGTTGCAAGTTCTTTTATCTCTTGCTGGCTTCTTGTGTGCGGCCAAAATTCCTGCGGGTCATGGCTTTTGCTTCCTGACATAACAACAGCTATTTCTGGGCAGTTTGGTTGTTTTTTCATAAGATTATACATCTCTACTGCTGCCGCTCTACTTACGCAAACAACCATAGCCTTTGTATCAAGTTCTAATGAGTTAAAATGCCTGACTATATCTTTTGCTATTTTTTCCAATCTGTCTGGATTTCTTATAAGCATTTCAAGGGTTGAAAATCTTTTCTTCAGTCCTTCTTTTTTCTCTTCCTCAATGGCTTTTGTAATATCTTCAAACTCAAGGTCTAAAAAATGCTCTGCAAGGTGTAGCTCTGTAAATCTTGCCTCATAGTAAATGGGAACTATAGTTCCATCTTCAACGGCATTTTTAATCGTATAAACTCCTGCATAATCTCCAAAGACGGCAGTTGTTGACCTGTCATCTGTTTCTATAGGTGTTCCTGTAAATCCTATAAACATAGCATTTGGAAGGGCAAGTCTTACATTCTGGGCAAATTTTTTATACTGTGAGCGGTGGGCTTCGTCTGCAATTATAATTATGTTTTCCCTTTCTGATATGGTAGGAAATTTTTTGCCTTCTTTTCTTTCTTCATCTGTTAGCTGGAATTTTTGGATTGTTGTAAATATTATTCCACCGGATTTTTTATCTAATTTTTCCCTTAAATCTTTTATACTGTCTGCTATTTCTACATACTCTTTTAGCTCGGTTTTTAAAAATGTTTTTGATAGCTGGTCGTCAAGTTCTGTTCTATCTGTTAGCATCACAACTGTCGGGTTTTTTAGCTCTTTAGACTTAATAGCTTTCCTGACATAAAAAACCATAGACAAAGACTTTCCGCTTCCCTGTGTATGCCAGAAAGTTCCTATTCTTTTGTCAGTGGAATTTAAAGCTTTTAATGTATTTTTAATTGCTTTTCTTACATCGTAAAATTGATGATACATAGCAATTTTTTTAATGATAGTTTCTCCGTCTTTCTCAAATACTACAAAATCCTTTATGTATTCTAAAAGCCTTTCTTTATTAAATAATCCTTTTATTAAAACTTCTAAAGATGGTATTGTATCTTCTTGATAATCGTATTTATCTTTAATCCCTCTCCATTTTGAAAATCTATCGTAAGAAGCTGTTAGACTTCCTATTCTTGTTTCAAGTAGATTACTGATTACTAAAATTTCGTTGTAATAAAAGATTTGAGGTGCAAGTTCTTTATAGTTTTGTATTTGTCTGTAAGCTTCTTTTAAGGATCTATCAAGATTTTTTAATTCAAACAAAGCTATCGGAAGACCATTTATAAACAAAACAATATCAAATCTAACTCCATCTTTATTAACTTCTTTAACTACAAACTGATTAGCTACTAAGAACTGGTTATTTTCAGGGTTTTTAAAATCTATTAGTTTTACGATGTCTGTTTTTATGTTTCCCTTACTGTCTTTATACTCAACAGGAACGCCATTTATAAGTAATTTGTGGAAATTTAAATTTGTATGTTCTAAACTTGGCTGAGCTATTGATAAAAGTCTTTTGTAAACCTCTTCTAATGTAGTTTCTGGTATATGTGGATTTATTTTTTTTAGGCTTTCTAAAAATCTATTTTTCAGTATTACGCTTGATAGGTTTTCTCTTTCTTGATTTTCAGGAATTAACTGGCTTCCATGAATATAATCCCAACCTTCCCCTTCTAACCAATCTAAAGCTGGTTGTTCTACTAACTTGTCTTCTGTTATATTGCTCATATTAGTTTCTCTATAAAATCTTTTGTGCTTATCTTTTTTATATCCGATGAGTAAAAATTATCATCGTTAGATAAAATTAAATCACACTCATTTTCTTTCTAAAAGAAGAGTATTTTCTAAATCTTTAAAGTTTTTGTCTTTTTGCATTATTTCTATTGCTTTTTCTGAATATTCGCTAATTACATTACCATCTACAAATACTCTTTTATAGTTCACTTCCCATTTGCTCCTTGATTTTTTGAATAATGAGATTTGGGTCTATTCCTTTAAAATACTTTCTTCTTTCTTTTATTCTTTTTAAAGCTTCTAACTTTTTCTTTTTTTCTATTTCTTTATAGACATTTTCTATAAGCTCTTATATTATCTTGCTTTGTGATTTATTCTCTATTTTTGCAAGTTCTTTTAGTTTTTCTTCAGTTTCTTTGAATAAAGTTATATTTTTTCTAACTTTGCTTTGTTTTTTACTTTTTAGTTTTATCTTTGCACCTTTTAAATTTTTGTTATACGCATAAATTTATACATAAACTAAATTGCGTCAACTTGGATTTATAGGCTTTGATATTTTTCAAAACTATCAATTAATATTTTTTTGTTTGCTATAAATTCGTTAAACAGTTTAAGTTGCTTTTCGTTTAATTTTCTTCCATATTTTACTTCAATAAGAGTTTTATCATCTGTTAGAAAATCAAGTTCTATGCCATCTTGTAAAACATAACAAGGATTTTTATTTTTGATTTTTAGAAAAACTAAATTCTCAAAGACTGCTCCTAAATCCCTAAACCCTGTAATAACATTTCTTATTCCAACATCTCCAGCATATATTTTTTTGGGAGATTTTAGCCTTTCATTCAGTTTTCCACATCTTTCTATTGCATATATAATGTATGTGTCTAAAAAATATTCAAAAAATCTTTTTGCTGTATCTGGGCTTATGTCTAACACTTTTGATATTTTATTTAAACTTATCTGTTTCCCCGCTCTTTCCATTAGTAAGAAGAAAAATTCTTTTAAAGCTGTTTTTTCTTTTATGTTGTGCATAGCTATTATATCTTTATAAAGGATATCATCAATAAGCCGTTTTACGTATTCTAAATCCTCTGTTAAAACATATTCTGGAATTCCTCCAATTTTCATATAATCCTCAAAATAAGCTTTTAATAAGTGTTTATCTGCTTTTTTAATTTTTATTCCTTTAAAGTTTAAGAATTCGTAAAAATCAAGTGGCAAAATTTCTGTAATTTTTTCTCTTCCTGTTAAAAAAGCTTTTTTGTCTTTTAGAACAGATGCTGAAGATGAAGAAACAAATATTTTTGCATTGTAAAGGTCGTATAGATTTTTTAACTGCACTGAAAAATCTTTTTTATATGTAATTTCATCTAAAAACAGATAAATTTTTTCTGAAAAAGGTATTTTTTGAAGCTTTAAATACTCTTCTATAATGTCTAATATGCTTAAATTTTCTAACTTATAGAAATCCAATGATATAAAGAATATACAATTTGGTAATACATTTTTTTCTTTTATCAATTTACTTATAAGTATTTTCATTATTGATGTTTTACCTATACGGCGAAGTCCTGTAATTATTTCAATAGATGGATTATCTATAGATGATATTAAAGGTATTGTATATTTAGGTCTATCAATGAAATCTGTTTTAAATTCTCCTTCCCACCATGGATTAAATCTGTAAAAAATCTCTTCCAATTTATTTGTCCTTAGCTTAATAATTTATGTATAAATATACGACACCATCGTATATAAATCAAGAATTTTATACGATACTATCGTATAGTTTAAACTTTAACTCTGATTTGTCCTGTTATTAGCTTTGGTAGTAGTGTGTCTCGCAATTGGGTTAGAGTTTGGATTTGATTGTTTTGTTTTTTATTCATAATATTTTTAGCAAAATTTGAAAATTTATTTTGTAATTCTTTGGGCGGAATATAAATTTTAAATGTTTTTAAAAAAGATTTTAATTGAAAATTACTAATTCCTGTGCTTTCTGTTTGATAATTAGCCATAACTCCTTTTGAGTAAAGATATTTCCAATAAAAATAAATAAATTCTGGTCTCGCACTTTTATTTACTATTAACTTACGGCAAAAATTGGAAAATACTAAAGGATATGTGGAGTTTTCTATTATGGATTTAGAAACATAAAAAATTCTACCTGTTGGTTGACCTTTAGTCCCGCCAGATAACTCAATCAAAAGTTCTCCTTCTTTTAACTTCCTTTTTTCTAAAGATGATGACTTTATATATCTTATTGGAAGGTTATCATACAACCCTATATCCAAATTTTTAAAATCTGTTCCTCTTATAGCATATACTTTTTTATTAAATTTACCTTTTACAGTTTCTTTTCCCCAATCTCCACCGATTGTATCTTTAATTAGCTCCCCAAAAGTTCCAACTCTCCATCCTTTAGGGATTTTTCCAAGTTCACTGTCTATAAATTCACCACCACTTGATTTATAGGGTTTTCCCTCTTCATTTGGAAACTCAAAATCTATAAACCATCTCTTAAAAATAGTTTTTGCTATTTCTTCAAGGGTTTTATTTTGCTCCATTAAATTTTCTATCTGGTCGTCTATACTTCCTAAAATATCTGCAATTTTTTCTTGTTCGGGTATAGGTGGGAGGAATATTTCCAATTGTTTTAAAGCAGAACCTGAAACTTCTTTAAAAGTTGAACCAGACGCTATACTTTCTAATTTAGGTTTATTTAGTTTTAACCAATAATATAAAAATTCATTGTTAAGCTTATTCTTTTCTTTAATAATAAAAGAACGAAATCCTTGATTTGTAGCTAATTCCTTACCCGCAATAGCAACATAACCAATAGGTGCTCTTGAAGATAATAAAACTGTTCCTCTAGGTAAAAGTTTAGCTGATGATTTTTTTAATCCAAGTTCTGTGATATTTTTACTTCCCCTATAGATATATCTATATCGAAAATTTGATAAATCTTTAGGGGTTATCCAAGATATATTTCCATTCCAATATTTAGGATTTTTTGTTGAAGGAGTTCCACCACCTACAATTTCTGCAATCTCCCCCAACTTCCTAATTTCCCAACCTTCAGGGATTTTTATATTCATTATTTCCATCTATATATTCAATGTTTGGTTTATCCTTTCCTAAAATCACAAATAAAGCAAGTTTATATCTGTATTTTCCATTAGGATTTATAAAATCTTTTAGTTTCCTAATATCATCTTTAAACTGTTTTTTATCACTCCACCATGTTTTAAATTCAATTGCTAACAAATTATATTCATTGCTTCCTCTTTTATGCAAAATAATATCTGGGTATGTTCCATTAACAGAATGCTCTGTTCTTTTAACATCATCAAAATTTCTGTTGTATTCAAAATCCAAATCATAACCTTTAAACTCAGAATTTTTTAAAAGCTCATAAAAATAAATACCAAACCAAAAAACAATACTTCTTTCATGAACTCTATTTTCTATAAGATATTTTTGTTCCTGATAAACTTTATCCAAAGCTTTTTTTACAAGTTCAATTAAATTTTCATTCAATCTTAAACCCCAGCTCTGCCAAATTTTGTTTTATCTTTTCCTCAAGCTCCCTTGACTTTTTAAATTGCTCTGATAATTCTTTTGTTAACCTTGCCATTTTTTCTTCAAAAGGTTCGCTGTCTTCTTCTATTTCTGCAATTCCAACATAACGACCGGGAGTTAATATATAATCATGTTCTTTAATTTCATCTATCGTTGCAACTTTACAAAAGCCTTCTATATCTTTATACTCTGGATAGCCTTTTTCTCCTCTGTAGCTTCTATAAGTGCTTGCTATTTTCTGAATATGTTCATCTGTAAACTCATTTAAATTTCTTGACACTGGATTATAAAGCTCCCTTGCATCTATAAATAGAGTTTCCCCTTTTCTGTTCCTAAATCTTTTATCTGCTTTATTTTTTGTTAAAATCCATATACAAGCTGGAATTTGCACGGTATAAAACATTTTAGGTGGCAGGGCAATTATACAATCTACAAGGTCATCTTCAATGATAGCTTTTCTTATTTCTCCTTCTTTTCCACCGGCAGATAAAGAACCATTAGCCATAACTGTTGCACAAATTCCGTTATCTGCTAAATGATAAATAAAATGCTGTATCCATAAAAAATTAGCATTTCCACTTTTTGCTTTGTTAGGGTCTTTAGGAACTACTCCATATTTAAATCTTACATCTCCTTCAAGCTCTTGTGAGTTGTAGTTGTTATAGTTAAAAGGTGGATTAGTCAATATATAATCAGCTTTTAATGCTTTGTGTAAATCATTTGCTAAAGTATCACCTTGTTTGATATTTTCAAAAGGTAATCCATGAATAGCAAGGTTCATTTTACATATTCTAACTGTTGCAGGGTTGCTTTCCTGTCCATATATACTTAAAGGTTTTCCTTTATGCCTTTTTACAAATTTTGCACTTTGAACAAACATTCCACCACTTCCACAGGCAGGGTCATAAATCCTTCCTTCCATAGGCTCTATAAGTTCAACCATCAGTTTAACTATGCTTTCAGGTGTAAAAAATTCACCGCCTTTTTGCCCAAGTTTCTGTGAAAACTTACGCATAAAATATCCATAAATAGTTCCGAATACATCACCAATGCTCTCATCTTTGTTTTCTATATATTCTTCATAATGGATATTATTAAAAATATTTAATAGCCTTCCTAATTTTTCAGGTGGTATTTCAGAGCGGACAAACTCTTTAGGTAAAACACCTTTTAAGGAAGGATTTTCATTTTCTATTTCAATCATAGCTTCATCTAAAAGCTTTGGTATATCCTCAGAAGTTGCATTGTTTATTAGATATTCCCATCTTGCCTTTTCCGGAATATAAAAAATCCCTTGTGATATATACTCGTCTTTATCCTCTAAAATTTCTTTTTTTTCTTTTTCATCTTCAGTGAAATACTCACTTTCAGGGTCTTGTATTTCTTCTAATAACTGCTTTCTTCTTTTTTCAAAAGCATCAGAAACATACTTCAAAAATAAAATTCCCAAAACAATATCTTTATACTTTGCTGGATCTATACTCCCCCATAACTCTGTTGCACTTTCCCAGAGTTTATTTTCAAGTTCTTTAAGTTTTTCCACTTTGGGCATATTATTCTCCATATAAAAAATTAGGGAAAATTGAACAAGGACTGGATTTAGTATTAATGCCCGAGGCGGGAGTCGAACCCGCACGCCCTTGCGGGCAGGGGATTTTGAGTCCCCCGCGTCTGCCAATTCCGCCACTCGGGCTCTTACATTATTATATTATGAAATTGGCAGACAGGGATATAAGCTTTCCGCTTTACCGTCTAATTTTCTTCCCCCTTCCTCAAGGAAATATCTAATCATTCCCTTTGGAGTTCCTTCTATTTTTATTGAGTAGCCATTACCATCTTTATATATTTTGTCTGTTTTTAGATTAATTACCATTTCTCCTGCTTTATTATCATTTTCATCAAAAACTTCAATTAACATATGTTCTTTTCCCAGCTGATAAACCATTACACAGCCATTTTGGATATCTGGATATTCTTTTTTGACCAGTTCTTTTACAAATTCCGGAATGTTTTCTATCTTCTTCATGGCCGCTCTCCTTTAGATATTGTATTTTTCTTTTATTAACTGCCTTATTATTGATTTCAAAACCTTTTCTGCCTCTATATTTGTCAATATAAATTCTTTTTTTAGTTTTTCTATAGCTTTTTTCTGGAGAGCCTTTTTTTCCTCAGTTGGCATCTGTTTCCACAGATAGTTAATGACTTTTGTTTCTATGGCTATTTCTTGTAGTTCTTCTGGAATGTTTTCTATGTTTAATACTTCTTCTGGAATATTCAGCCTGTAAACTATTTCTTGCCAGTTTTTCTGTAGAGTATTTACAGTTTTAAGTGTTTCTTCTTTTGGTTTAACAGGTTTCTTAATATATTCTCTTAAAAAGGATAAATTCATTTTTTTCCTTTTTTCCGGAGGATATCTGGAAGCCTCTTTCCTTATAAGTTCCTTTAAGGTCTCAATAGGTATCTCTTTTTTTATACATTCTTTTAAGATTTGTTTATCTGTAGCTGAAAGGGAAATATTATAACCAGTTACCCTTTTGATAAAGTTAGAGACTTTTCTAATATAAGCTGTTTCTGAAAGTTTTTGAGCCATAAGATTTTTTCGGATTAAAGGCAATAAAGCTAAATATTTGATAAATCAAAACCTATAACAGAAATACCGTATTTTTGGGCTAATTTTTTAAATTCTTCCCTTTCCACTAAAAATGTTTTCCCTGCCTCTATGGCAAGAAGTTTTGCCTTAGCTTTTTTCATAGATTTAAGGGTTTTAGTTCCAATAACAGGAACATCATA
This sequence comes from Persephonella sp., assembly GCF_027023985.1. Classification (NCBI taxonomy): domain Bacteria; kingdom Pseudomonadati; phylum Aquificota; class Aquificia; order Aquificales; family Hydrogenothermaceae; genus Persephonella; species Persephonella sp. The sequence goes on from NZ_JALVTW010000009.1 coordinate 9,761, forward strand.
TCTCATATCTTGATTTTTCCTTGCGACTTTACAAACGACTGTGTTTTCTCCTGCAAGCTCTCCGCCTCTTATTATGCACTTGTCTGTGCCTTCTAATCCCTCTACAGCAACTACTATTTTGTCTTTGACAACAACCGTCTGGCCAATATCAAGCTCTGCCACTTCTTTTGCTATTTTTAAACCAAATTCTGCATCTTCTATAAAGTGTTTTTCCGGATATTCTCCTGCAATTAAGCCTTCAGGAACCAAAAGGGAAGATAGATACGGCGTTGGGTCAATTGGATTAAATCCTTCTTTCTGAAGCTCTTTTAAAACTGCCTCAAGGATAGATTTTGCTCTTTTGTCCATTAATTGATTAAAAAATGTTCGTGCCCTTTTATCAAATCTGTGGATAGATTTTATAAGGTGAAAATGCTCTATTTTTCCCAGCATTACAACATCAGATATATTATCTGCTTTCATACTGTCTATTAGCTTTTGACCTTCACCTAAATAAAGCCATTGAGTTGGTGCTATATTCTGAATTTTTTTGTCTGTAATTCCTTTGATTGCATAGATTTTTAAGGATTTGCCTTGATTTACAGCTGACTTTGCAAATTCTACAGGAAGTTCTCCTGCACCTGCTATGAGACCAATTTTGCTCATTTCTTTTTCTTGGATGCTTCCGGAGCTATTCCTCTTTTTGAGGTTTTAATAAAATCAAGTAGCATTTTTATTTCTGGAGTTTGAGGAAGTTTTTGTTCTACTTCTTTGATACCTTCCTCCAGTGTTGGTGCTGTTCTGAATATTATTCTATAGGCTTCTTTAATCAATTTAATCTGTTCAGGGGTAAATCCCCTTCTTTTGAGCCCAACCAGATTTAATCCATATAACATAGCGTGGTTTTTTGAAGCTCTTGTAAAAGGTGGAATATCTTTATCTACTGCTGATGCCCCGCCTACCATTGCATAATCACCAACTCTGCAGAACTGATGAATTGGTGTAAGTCCACCTATAAAAACATAGTTACCAATTTTCACATGACCTGCGAGGGTTACAGCATTTGCAAGTATAGTATCATGACCAACTTTGCAATCATGGGCTATATGGACATAAGCCATAAGATAAGTATTATCTCCTATTCTTGTTATACCATCATCAAAGGAAGTTCCTCTATGAATAGTGGTATATTCTCTTATAGTTACATTATTACCTATTTCCACATAGGTTTCTTCCCCTTTAAATCCAAGGTGCTGGGGAATACCTCCTATGACAACTCCTTCAGAAATATTACAATTTTCACCGATTGTAGTGAAATTTTTGATTTTTACATTTGAAGAAATTTCTGTGTTATCACCAATCTTTACATGATCTTCAATAATAGAAAAGGGGCCAACTTTTACGTTGACCCCTAATTCTGCTTTATCTGAAACAATTGCTGTTGGATGGATTTCTACGCTCAATTATCCACCTTATACAAGGAGACTTTTAAGAACTTCTTTAGGTTGAACACCTACTTTTGTATCAACAACCTGTCCGTTTTTGAATACCATAATTGTTGGTATAGCTCTAATACCATATTTCATGGCAATATTTGGATTTTCATCTGTGTTAAGTTTACAAATCTTAGCTTTTCCTTCTAACTCTTCAGCTAATTCCTCAATTACAGGTGCAATTAATCTACATGGTCCACACCATGGAGCCCAGAAATCAACTAATACTGGTAAATCAGAATTTAAAACCTCCTGTTCCCAGTTAGATTCGTTAACTATGCATACTTTGCCAGCCATATTTTATTCCTCCTTTAGTAGTAGCTTATATATTTCCAGCGCTTTTTTGTTCTTTATATAGTAACAAACAATAGAACCCTGTCTTTTATATCCTAATATACCCTTATTTCTTAAAACAGACAAGTGTTGTGATACATTAGGTTGTGGTAAATCCAGTGCTTCCCAGATATGTTTTACACATTTTTTTCCGGAGCTTAAAAATCCTATGATTTTTAGTCTATTTGGATGGGCAAGAGCTTTTAAAAGCTCAGCATTTTCTTCTAAGAACTCTTCGTCTTTCCATCTTTCTTTCTCATCATAAACAATTTCTTCCATGATATTCCCCACCTATATACGTAATGATATTAGAATAATTATATATCAATTTGTGGTATAAATAAAGATGTTTTTGATATGTTTGATTAAATAAAAAAAAAGAGGGCATTAATGCCCTCTTTTTTATGCTACTTTTCTGATAATATTTTCAGTTGATATAACGTGCTTATTAAGACCAAGTTCTTCCGGTTTTAGACCTATTGCAAGGCCTATCATTTGAGGAAGGTGCAATACAGGCATTCCTATAGTAACACCAATTCTTTCTTCTGCTTCTTCTTGCATCGCATCAAGCTGTGTATGGCAAAGTGGACAAGGTGTTACCATAAAGTCTGCTTTTTCTTCTTTTGCAGATTCTGCATCCATTGCTGTCAGTTTCAGAGTTACTTTATCTTCAGCTGACCAGAAAGAGTGGAATCCACAACAAGCAAGTCTTGCTGTGTGGTCAACTGGATTTCCACCGAGTGCTTCTATAACCATCTCTATTGATTTTGGATTATCAGGGTCTTCATATCCGATGAGATATGGAGGTCTTATGATGTGGCAGCCATAAAATGGTGCTATATTAAAGTCTTTAAGTGGTCTTACAACCATTTCTTTGAGTTTATCCAGACCAACACCATCAATCACTTCCCATAAAAAGTGAGTAACTTCTGAAGTTCCTTTGTACTCAAGGCCTGCTTCTCTGAGGACTTCGTTAACTGCTTCTCTAAGTTCAGGGTCATTATCAAGTTTAAACTTAGCTTCCCTGAGCATAAGTGTGCAGGTATTACAGATAGTAAGCATATCAAGTCCAAGTTCTTCGGCAAGTGCAAGGTTCCTTGCATTTATTGTAAGAGCAAGAAATTCATCTTTTTCCTGAACAGCTCCGGCACCGCAGCATGTTGCAGCTTCCAATTCTATAAGTTCCATTCCAAGCTTTTCTGCAACTAATTTAGTAGATTCGTAAAGCTCGGGAGCTACACCCTTTGCAGAACATCCTGTATAAAAGGCGTATTTTAATTCAGCCATTACTCATTACCTCCAGTTTCTGCATAGTTAAGTCTTTTTCTTGTTTTTCTTTTATCCTCATAAATAACACCCATAATTTGTGGAAGTCTAATTTTGACTTCTTTTTCTTTTTGTTTTGCAACTTCATATATTTTTTGAACTTCATCAAGTCTTTTTATTTTATGACCACCGAAGAAATCAGCATAATTAACTTTCCCTTTGAACATCATTTTAATTCCAAATGGTGCCCTTTTAATAGCACCAAGAATTCCTTCCTGTCTCATTGGAAGAAGCATCTCGTTTAAGAGACCCCTGTTGTATATATCCTGTTCAAATATTTCTGCGTGGATTTCGCCGGGAGTTTTATATCCGGCTTCAGCAGCCATTATTCTCAGTCTGATTATGTTTTCATAAGGCTGGACTTCTTTTGGACACCTGGTTGTGCATTCCATACATCTGACACACCATTCAAGGTTGAAATCTTCTAATATTGCTTCAAATCTTGCTTTTTTCTCACCATCTCTTGTATCTGCTATAAATCTGTAAGCCTTTGAATGAACCATAGGACCTAAGAAATCTTTATTAGCTTTTAATGCATTACAGTCTGACATACAGGAAGCACAAAGAATACAGTCTGAAGCAAAATCTATTCTGTGGTGGTCATAAGGGTCTTGTCTATATTCTGTTCCATCTTTTGGAGGGGGAGCTTTTGGGATAAACCATGGTTTAACTTTTTTCAGTTTATCAATAAGCCAGTCCATATCATAGATTAGGTCTTTAAGTGGTCTTACATTTCCTATAGGCTCAACTGTAATTGTATCTGTTTGATATTTTTCAAGAAGATGTGTTATCTGGACTTTACAGGCCAATGTTGCGTGACCGTTTATTCTCATAGCACAGGAACCACAAATAGCAGCACGGCAGTTATAACGGAAGGATATTGTCGGGTCTTGTTCTTCCTTTGCCTTGAAAAGTGCAGCAAGAACTGTCATTCCTTTTTCAACAGGAAGTTCATAGGTCTTGTAATAAGGCTCTGTATCTTTAGTAGGGTCGTATCTGAAAACTCTAAGTTTAAACTTTTCCATCGTCCCACCTCTTCCTTTTGAAATAAGCACTGGTTGTTTAATTTTAAAAGGTTTTTCTGGAAAAATCAAAGTTTTTATAATCAAATATATTTTTATATATAAGGGTGGCATAAATATATGCTTTGCATATTTTATTAAGATATGAACTATACAGGTATCACCATACAACCTTATTATCCTGAAGATAATTTTGATAAGGAAACTTTAACAAAAAGATTAGAGGATGTATTCTATCTACCTGTTAAATGGCTACCTCCTGCAGAAGTTCCACAGATTGCCTATAATCCGGCCAGAAACCAGTTTATTGGTGATTATTTCTTAAGGGAACTTATTAATGTAAAAGACAATAAAGAAATTGCCCTTGGTATTGTTTCTGTGGATTTATATGAGCCTGAACTAAATTTTGTATTTGGGGTGGCTTCTGCAGTTACAAAGACTGCTGTTATATCAACTTACCGTTTACATAACACTTTTTACGGACTTCCGGAAAATAAACAAATTTTTATTGACAGAATAACGAAAGAAGCAGTTCATGAAATAGGGCATACCCTTGGCCTTGGACATTGCCCTAATCCTGAATGTGTTATGCATTTTTCCAATTCTATAGTAGATACAGACCGTAAAAGCTATCTATTCTGTCCTTCATGTTATCAAAAAGTCCAAGCTGCAATTGGTTTATAATTTTGTTAAAACATCTCCGGAGGAGAAAACTTGTCTGAGATAAAAAAAATCAGAGGATTTCAGGATATATACGGAGAAAATGCAAAAAAATATAGATATGTTGTTGATACTGCCAGAAAAATATTTGAGAAATATAATTTCAGCGAAATAATTCTTCCTTATGTTGAAGATGTTTCTTTATTTGTAAGGTCTGTAGGAGAAGCCACAGATATTGTCCAGAAAGAGATGTATGTATTTGAAGACAAAGGAGGCAGAAAGGTAGCCCTTAGACCTGAAGGAACGGCAAGTGCAGTCAGAGCTTATATTGAGGAAAGAATGTATGCACAAGGAGGATACCATAAGCTATTTTATGAAGGTGCTATGTTTAGACATGAAAGACCTCAGGCAGGAAGATACAGACAGTTTCACCAGATTGGTGCAGAGATTTTCGGGGTTTCTTCCCCTATGGCAGATGCAGAACTGATTAAAATGGTCAGTGATATCCTGAAAAACCTTGGAATTTCTACAAGACTTGAAATTAACACCCTCGGAGATTTTGAAAGTAGAAAAAAGTATATGGAAGTGCTCAGAGAATTTTTAGAAAGTAAAAGGGAGTTTTTATGTAAAGACTGTCAAAGTAGAATAGAGAGAAATCCCCTTAGAGTTTTAGACTGCAAAGTTGAAGGCTGTAAAGAAATCACAAAGGAAGCACCGGCTCTTATAGATTTCTTATCTGAAGAAAGCCTTAAAAGATATGAAGAATTAAAAGAGTATTTAAAAGCTTTAAATATAGAATTTGTTGAAAATCCAAGACTGGTTAGGGGCTTGGACTATTACACTGATACGGTCTTTGAGTTTATCACAGATAAAATCGGTGCACAGGGGACTGTTGCTGCAGGCGGGAGATACGATACATTGGTGAAACAGCTTGGAGGTCCTGACACTCCGGCACTGGGATTTGCAGCAGGAGTAGAGAGATTAATGCTTCTGGTGGAAAATTTACCAGAGGATAAACCTCTTGTGGTTGTGATACCTGTTGTTTCTGAATTTAATATTCAGGCATTAAAAGCAGCAGAAAAGCTGAGAAAAAACGGTATGAGAACAGAACTACTTCTTAAAGAAGGAAGTCTAAAATCAAAGATGAAAACAGCAAACAAACTTGGCGGTAAATTTGTTGTTTTTATATCAGAAAAACCTGAGCTAAAGGATATGGAAACAGGGGAACAGGAAATATTTGAGAATATAGATGACCTTATAGATGTTTTGAAAGACAAAATTCAGGTTTGATTGTTTAATTTTTTATAAAACTCAGCATATTTTCTGTCTGTTTTGGCTATATGATTTAAAAGCCAGGACAAAGATAAGGCTACAAGTTCATTTAAAGCTTTTTTATCCCCGCTTAAATACCTTTCTTTTTCTTCCTTATACAGCTTTATAAACATATCATGAACCTTTTTATGATTTTCAAAATTATCAAATCCCATCTGCTGCATAAATTCTTCCTCAAATTTAAGATGTAAAATTAGATATTTTTCTAAATCATTAAAGAAATGTTTTATCGCCTCATCTCTATCAACATTACCGGCTAATTCTGTGTAAAAACTATTTAAGATATCCACCAATTTTTTATGTTGTTGGTCTATTTCCGGAATTCCCAGCTCAAATTCTTTCCCCCATTTTAAGATTTCCATCTTCCCCCTCCTTATTTTTTGTTATAAATCTATAGTTGACTTTGATAAAAATCAAGTTATATACAATTAACGGAATGTTCTTAAGATATTTTAGTTTGATAACAGTAAACTATATTGAGTATCTTATATTTTCATAGATTTTTTCAGGAGGAATAAAGCTGTTTAGATTTGAACTTATAAAAAAAGACAACAATGCACGGCTTGGGAAAATTTATACTCCACATGGAGAGATAGAAACCCCTGTTTTTATGCCGGTCGGAACACAGGGAACGGTAAAAGCAGTAACAAAAGACCAGCTTCTATCAACAAAACCCCAGATAGTTTTGGGAAATACATATCATCTGTATCTCAGGCCGGGAACAGAGGTTTTGAAACATTTTGGTGGTTTGCACAGATTTATGAACTGGCAGAAGCCTATTTTAACAGATAGCGGTGGATTTCAGGTATTTTCACTGGCAAAAGAAAAAAACAAACCGGGAAAGCACAAAGCCGAAGTAATACTCACAGAAGAAGGTGTAAAATTCAAATCCCATTTAGATGGCTCATGGCATTTTTTCACACCTGAACTGGTTATTCAAATTCAGGAAATCATCGGCAGTGATATTATGATGCCTCTTGATGTCTGCCCCCCTTATCCTGTAAGCCACACAGTAGCAAGGGACGCCGTTGAAAAAACAATAAGATGGCTTATTCGCTCTAAAAAAGCAAAAACAAATCCACAGCAGGCATTATTCGGCATTATCCAAGGCTCAACCTATGAGGATTTAAGAAGGGAAAGTGCCCTTAAAACTGTTGAACTTGATATGGATGGTTATTCTATAGGTGGTCTTTCTGTCGGTGAACCTGCTGAATATATGTATGCTATGACTGAAGTTGTAGTTCCTTATATTCCGGAAAATAAACCAAGATATCTTATGGGGGTTGGAACACCGGAGAACATAATAGAAAGTGTTGAACGGGGCATAGATATGTTTGATTGTGTAATGCCAACCAGAAATGCAAGGAATGGAACCCTTTTTACCACTTACGGTAGGTTAAATATAAAAGCTGCCAAATACAAATTTTCTGAGGAGCCCGTAGACCCTGAATGTGATTGTTACACTTGCAAAAATTTCTCACGGGGATATATAAGACATCTGTTTAATGCTGAAGAAATCACAGGAATGATACTTGCAACTATTCACAACCTCAGATTTTATAATAAATTAATGGAAGATATCCGTCAGGCAATCAAAGAAAACAGATTTTTACAGTTCAAAAAAGATTTTTATGAAAAATACTTCAGTCAGGGGCAGTAGGCGGAAAAATGATAGGATTACTGAGAAAAAAGAAAAAAAAGGATGTAAAAATAGTTTACAGATATCCTAATGAAAGGGTTGCAATATTTATAGATGGCGGAAATATGTTCCATGCCATTAACGCAATGAAGATTAAGATAAATTATAAAAAACTGGTTGATATATTAAAAAAGGACAGATGGTTACTGAGGGCTTATTTTTATACAGGGGTGCCTTCTGGAGATTTACCTAAAGAAATAAGGGAGCAACTAAAAAAACAACAGGGATTTTTAAATGAACTGCAAAATCTGGGAATAAAAGTAAAAACTATTCCCCTTAAAAAAACCCCAGAAGGATATATAGAAAAAGGAATAGATATCTTAATTGCAACAGATATGATAAGCCTTGCTTTCAAGGATGGCTACGATACGGCTATTCTGGTAAGCGGGGATAGTGATTTTGTCCCTGTTGTTGAAAAAATACAGGAGCTTGGCAAAAGGGTAGAAACAGCAGCATTCAAAAAAACAAGCTCCTATGAGCTTAGAAGGGTGAGTGATGAGTTTATTCTGCTTGATAATATAAAACATAAATTTTCTGTGCCTTTATATCAGGAGAAAAAACAAGAGCCTGAAAGATTTATTGATAGACTTAAAAAATTCTTTGAAAAGCTTTTCAAAAGGAGTAAAAAATGAGAAAGGTGGGATATATATACGATCCTATTTATCTTAAACATGATACAGGTGAAGGGCATCCTGAAAACCGCCATAGACTTGAGGCAATTAATGAGTATGTAGATTTAATAAAGGATAAGCTAATTCATATAAAACCCAGAAAAGCCACAGCAAAAGATATTGCAATGGTTCATGACCCGTATTATCCACAGGAGATTATGGATTTATGCTCTGCAGGGGGAACTTATTTAGACCCTGATACAAGATGTTCAATTTTTAGCTATGAAGCTGCAATGTATGCAGCAGGGGCAGGGCTGGAAGCAGTAGATAGGATAAAAAATGGAGAGGTTGAAAGGGTTTTTGCCGCTGTTAGACCACCGGGACATCACGCTGAGTATGCCAAGGCAATGGGATTTTGTATATTCAACAATATAGCAATTGCTGCCAGATATGCACAAAAACAGGGATTTGAAAAGGTTTTTATAGTTGATTTTGATGCTCACCACGGAAATGGAACCCAGAAAGCCTTTTATGAAGATGATACTGTCTTTTATTTCTCAACCCATCAATACCCATTTTATCCAGGAACAGGCTCAAAAGAGGAAAAAGGAAAAGGGAAAGGATACGGATATACTTATAATGTGCCTCTACCGGCAGGAACAGGGGATGATGTTTATTTAAAGGTTTATTCAGAAGAACTGCCACCTCTGGTAAAAGAGTTTAACCCGGATATCATACTGGTGTCTGCCGGATATGACCTTCATATAGATGACCCATTAACACTTCTTGAGGTTTCTACAGAAGGAATAGGAAAGATTGTTGAGAATATCTTAAAAACTGCAGATGTTCCATTTTTATTTATGTTAGAAGGTGGATACAACATCATAGCCTTAGGGGAGAGTGTGAAGCTGACAATTGAGAAGATGTTAGAGATTTAACATATTCTTCTATCTGTGGTAAAAACTGCCAGAAATCCTGTTCAAATTGGTTGTAATTTTTCCTGAAAATAGGGTAGCAATGGCTTAAGCTGCTATCCCTTTTAAATCTGTTTGATATTCTTTTAAAAACAAAATCTATATATTCAGGTTCCCTGTATCTGTAAAGCCAGTTTTCACTTTTTAGAAAAGGAAATATATCTTTTAGCCTTCCGGGTTTTGGCTCAATCGGTGAAAGGAGCTCATAAAATCTCTGGGTAAATTCAAGTAAATCCTCCCCTGCAATCTTAGAAAAATGTTTGGCTAAAAAATGATCATATATCACATCAACGGCTATTCCTGAATATCTTTTTATTTCCTTTGGAAATCTGTTTTTACTATTTTTGAAAGTGCTGTTTTTCATTGAAAAGGCATCTATTTTCCGGTGGAGAAAAATTCCTTTTCTTATGTTTTCTGGAAAAATATCTTCCTGACCGGCCTTTACAAAATCCCCTAAAAAATTTCCTATCATTTCTTCAGGATCATTTTTCGAAAGGTAGATATGAAATAGAAAATTCATAAATTTTCCTAAATATTTTTTAGAATAATTATGCCATGAATAAGAGACTAGAAGAAATTTTTGAAGAAAAGCAGATTTTTTATAAGGGAAATGATAAGCCTTTTTTATCTCTGGAAAATAATTCCCGGAATGTAAAGGAAGGCTCTGTATTTTTTGCAATAAAAGGAACAACTGCCGATGGGCACAGATTTATCCCAGATGCTATAAAAAAAGGAGCTACCACAGTTGTTGTTCAGGATAAAGGAATTGCACAAAGCCTTAAAAACGAGTATCCACAGATAAATATTATTCTGGTGGAAAATACCAGAATAGCTCAGGCTGAAGCTGCACGGAAATTTTATAATTATCCGGATAAAAAACTAAAAATCATCGGGATAACAGGAACAAACGGTAAAACAACAACTTCCCATGTAATAGCCCAGTTTTTAGAAGCTTATGGGAAAAAAACAGGGATTATAGGGACAACAGGCTATAAGATTGGAAATAAAATCATCTCAGAAGGTAGAACCACCCCTGATGCTATTCAGTGGTTTGGTTTGCTAGACAAATTTAGAAAAGAAGGTGCAGAATTTGTTGTTGCAGAAGTATCTTCACATGCCTTAGACCAGTATAGAGTATATGGCACTGAGTTTGATGCTGCAGTTTTTACAAATCTTTCCCATGACCATCTTGATTACCACAAAACACTGGAAGAATATTTTCTTGCAAAAAAAAGATTATTTGAACAGTTATCTATTGAAAAACCTGCTGTTATAAATGCAGATGATAAATATGGCAAAAGGCTAATTAAAGAGTTTAAAAATGCAGTTTCCTATGGCAAAGTCACTCAAGCAAATTTAAGAATAATTAGTTATAAACCATGTGATAGCCAGACCTGTATATATTTTGAATATAAGGGAAAAAGATTTGGTATAAAAACATCTCTCCTTGGGGATTTTAATGTCTACAACATGGCAGCTGCACTGCTGACTCTTATAAAAATAGGAGTGCCGCTGGAATTTCTGATTGAAAAAGCTCCGATTATAAAACCTGTAAGGGGTAGATTTGAGGTTATAGAAAAAGATGGGATAAAAGTTATTATTGATTATGCCCATACCCCGGATGCTCTGGAAAATGTCTTAAAAAGTATAAACAAAATAAAAGAAAAAAGAATTATCACAGTTTTTGGTGCAGGTGGAGACAGGGACAGGGAAAAAAGGCCATTAATGGGACAGGTGGCACAAAAGCTATCAGATATAGTAATCATAACCTCAGATAATCCCCGCTCAGAAGACCCTATGGATATTATCAAAGATATAAGGTCAGGATTAATTTCTGAGAAAGATGTTTTTGTGGAAATTAACAGGGAAAGGGCTATAAAAAAAGCAATTAATATGGCAGAAAAAGGGGATATTATTCTAATTGCAGGGAAAGGACATGAAACATACCAGATAATCGGAGATAAAGTTCTACATTTTGATGATAAAGAGGTGGCCGAAAAATATTTAAAAAAAGCAGCAGCACAGGCTGCTGCACAGGAAAAGTGCTAAGCTCAGGCTTACAGCAGGTCGGCAATTGCCGCATCTATTCGGGATTCCAATTCTTTTACAGCTTTTATCACTTCAGGATGGGATGTACCTTTTAATAGCAGATGGGATTTTGTTCTAACAATGTAGCTGTAATCATCATCTTCATACTGGTATACAGATACTACCCAGGGGGACAGAACCATAGCATTAGGGTCAACGGTAAAAATTTTATAAAGGGTTGTTATACTTGTAACCAGTATATTCTGGATATAGGAAACTTTTAATTTGTCAAAATCCGGGAATATCTTAACATTATTATTTAATGGGGCAGATGGGTCTGTTATGTCCACTACCGTTAGCTGGTGGGCTTTTAGATTTTCCATCAAAATCTGGATGGCCTCATCTGCATCCATCTCCACCTTATAGATTACAAATCCTTCCCCGGAACTGACCTTCTGGGGAGGGGATTTTTTTGTATTTTTATCTGCTGCTAAAGCTATCAGATTTAAACTTATCAAAAGTAAGAAAATAGTAAAAAATTTTTTCATCTTTTAGCCTCCAGAAATTTTAAATTTTGAACTGGAATCCAAGACCTACATAAGAAGCTTTAGCATCCTGTCCACTTCTATAATTTTCAACTTTTCCTGAAGTGTAATGAAGAATTACCTTTGCCCTTTGTTTCTGGATATACCAGTTAATACCGACATCCCAGTTTGTATTTTTCTTTTTCTTGTAAATAGAATTTCCATTGTCATCTGGATCAAATACACCGTAAGAAACAGCAGGTTGAATTATCTGTCCATTGCCCAGTTTAAAGTTATAGGCTGCTTTCACTTCCCATACCTTGTCTGTATAATCTGTGCCGTCTGACCAGTCCCTTTTGAGAATATCATACTCGGCTACAAAATCTACAGGACCGTAATTTGCAAGTATATCTGCACCATACATTTCATTTTTGTCAAATTCCTTTCCGCTACTGCCAACTTTTCTATCAATACCTTCTCCCTGATGCGCATAGTTTAAGCCCAAGGTAATACCGTGTCTTCTACCGAAATATGTCTGTTTATAGCCTAATTTGTATTTTTTCATTTCCGGGTCTCCGATTGAAACAGCAACTCTGGCAGATACTAAAGGTGACCAATTTTTAGAGTCTGTGTAATTCTGGTCATCACCTACACCAAGGTTCCAGTTAAGACTCCATCCATGAGATTTATAGAGACCACCCCAGTTAACAAGGAATATTCTTCCGTTTCCTGAAGAAAATCCTGAATTTCCAGTGTCTGGTTTTCCAATAATATGCCTTCTCACATAAAAGTTTGGAAGTCCTTTTTCAAAAGAAATAACAGCAAAACCTGATGTGATACTTTCTTTTCCTATCTGTGGTCTGAAGTATCCCAGAGAGAAATTTGCCCATGTTTTGTCATAAGACCATGTGAAATAAGCATCCCATACCTCAAATTTTGAGTAGTTTAAACCTCCTGTTTTAACAGCACCCCTTGCAATATCAACAGGATTTAAGTCATCTCTACCAAGGTTGTCATGTGCAAACCATATCTTCCAGGACAGATTTTTCATAAGATGTCCTTTAAATCCAAATCTACCTCTTCTGATGTATATATCTCCTTTGTTTTCTTTTAGTCCTGTTGCACCGGGTACATCAACATTTGTTCCGTAAATGCCCCATATCTGTCCCATAAGGAAAATCTCCAGGTCTTTACCTTCTCCAAAGTAGAACTTAGGACCGGCATTTGCTGTCCCTGTTATTAATGCCGCTGCTGTTAATGATGCCACTGTTAAACCAACTTTTTTCATCTCTCTAAACCTCCTTATTATTTAGAAGTAATTTCATCTATGATTTTTTTTAGCTGCAAATCATGTTTTTTAAGGATTTGTATTGCCTTAAGGTCAGGATTTCCCATATATCTGATGGCTATTGATGGTTTTACCATTCCTATAACCAGAAGGCCATCTTTATTTCTGTATGTGTAAAGCCTGTATGGACAAAATCCTACAAGCTGGGGATTATGCCTGAGAACAAAATAACCATCTGATAATTTGCATATCAGATATATATTCATATCCTTCCAAAAATCCTTTCTTCCCTGCTCTTCCATACCTTTTGTCACATGGGAAACTTTAATAATTTTGAAATTTGCTTCTTCAAGGGCAGATTTTATAAGGAGGTCTGCCTCTTCCATATTCATATTAACTGTGGATTCATATATATCTGGAATTTCCCCCTCTTCTTCGTCAACAGGAGCAGGGTTGTATCCCCTATGGTTTTTGTTTTTAGATGTTTTCTGAGGTTTTTCTTTTGTCGCAACCACTTTTTTAGGTGGTATATATTCATCATCATCCTCATCTCTGGTAGACCATTCCATAGCTGTCACACAGCCTGTAAGGTTCAACAGTAGTCCTATTAGCAAAACCATAGAGAATACTTTTTTAATCAAGTGCATATACCTCCTTTTTGGGGACATCCACATTTCACATCCAGCACTTTAACGTTTGACTGGAGTGGTGGGTTAACTGTTTTATGCCTTTTTAAATAGTCAATTACAATATCATAAACAGGTCTGTGCCCTGGTCTTACCTTAGTTCCTGCTTTGTAAAGATTTCCGCCCCATGCTGATATTACATAAGACCTTTTTGGGTCTAAATCTTTACCGTTTACCTTAATATTCCTGAGTCTTTTACCTGCAGGTGCTCCCAATTTAATCTCATACTCAACCCCTAATAGCCTGCTCATATCTCCACCTTGCTGATAAAGGGGATTTTTGTTAAATACGTTGTCTGCAACATCTTCCAAAATCATTTTCAGTTTTTCACCAGTCATCTCAAATGTGTAAACATCCGGATATGTAATGGCTGTCATTTCGTAAACATTATCAACTGTTATATCTTCTCCCGGTAAGATTGTTGTTCCCCAGCGATATCCTGGAGTAAACACTATCTCCGCATCTGTTTCTTCTTTGATTGCTTCGCTAATCACCCTGTCAAATGTTGAGTAGAATGTGTCTCTCTTGTATAGGATTTGTTCTGTTTTTGCCAGTTTTTGTGAAAGTTTTTTCTCATAAGGCTTGTATATAGACTCAACGAGTTTTTGCATATCAGGGTCAGGTTTTATAAAGTTAGAAGCTATAGGTATCAGTTTGTAATTCCACTTCCTAATCTTGCCGTTTTTTACATCAAGGTCTAATCTGCCTAAATATTTACCGTGTGACCCAGCAATAACAATCATCGTGTTGTTTACAAAAATTGGTTTTGGAGATGGGTCATGGGTATGGCCACTGAATATTATGTCTATTCCTTTTACCATTTTTGCTAATGCCTGGTCTAATGCGAAACCATCATGGGAAAGTAAAACAACAAGGTCAACTTTTTTCTGGTTTCTAAGCTCATCTACAAACTGCTGGAGTCTTTCTGGCTGAATACCGAAAGTCCAGCCTTCTGTAAACTGTTTAGGATTTGCAATTGGTGTGTATGGAAAAGCATTCCCGATAATTCCTATTTTTACACCGCCAACCTCTTTTATTACATAAGGAGAAAATACTAATTCTTCCCACATCTGGTCAGAAATATTCTGGGCTATAAAATCAGCTTTAAGGTGGTTTTCAACAAGTTCCTGAACCCTTTCTTTACCGTATGTAAACTCCCAGTGCCCTACCATAACATCTATTCCAAGGGCATTCTGGACATCTACTATTGCCTTTGCCTTTGTAAAAAGTGCAACAGCTGTGCCCTGCCATGTATCTCCTGAATCCATAAACAGAACTTTATCTTTCCCTCTTTCTGCAATTATCTGTTTTACCAGTGTTGCCATATAGGCAACACCACCCATTTTTCCGTATTTATGGGCAAGTTCAGGAAAATCAATATAGGTATCAAAATAGGCTCGTAGTGTTCCCGGCTTTATACCGTAGTATTTCAGATAAGCCTCACCGCATAAAAATCCGGGATTTCCTACAAGGGATGGATGGGATAAAAGGGTTGATGGTTCTCTCCAGTATAATGGCTTAAGATGGGCATGCATGTCGCATATATGCAGCAGTGTTACATTACCTACAGGTTTAAATTCCATTAATTTTTCAGGTGAAAGTTTGCTCAGCTGGGCAAGGGCATTACCACTTGCCAGTGATAAACCGGCTATTGCAGCAAGTTCAAGGAAATCTCTTCTTGTTAAATTCATCTTAGCCTCCCTATCTCCTTAGCCCAGGAGTTTTAAGTTCTGCTCCGTTTGAAAGTGATTTTACGTATAGTTCAAGGGCAACCATTTCTTTTGAACCGAGGGGTAACTTTTTCTGACCACCCTGTTTCTGACATCCCTGAAATCTTTGTTGAAGTGTCTGAACTTTGTTTTTAGTCATTCTGAAAGCAGGCCAGTGGTCTGCTGCTGTTGTTCCCTTTATTCCGTTATATTCAAATCCAAGGGGTTTTAAGTGTTGCATTCTAAGAACTTTTCCTGCTGCAAATTCATGGCATACCTGACAGGAAAGATTTCTTACACCTCTTTTCAAAGTAAATATGTATCTGCCGTATTTCAGATATTCCTTTGCTATAGGAGATTTTGTATCAACATTGATTTTTGTTCCCTGTGCCAGATAGTAGAGATATGTTGTAAGGGCTGTATTTTCTTTACTTTTTAGAGAGAAAGGTTTCATATCCATATATTTGCTCTGGCATATCTGTATTCTCTGTTCCAGATTGATTATCATGCCGGCATCCTTGTCATATTTAGGATAATAAGCTGCTGCCGTAGCTACCCTGTCTTCCACTGAACCATTTTTTGTGTGGCAGGATGCACAGGATATTTTTTTAGGCCCCATTGGCTTTTCAAATAGACTTCCTCCAACTTCCTCTGCAAAAACTTCTCCCGGGTTAATACCTTCCTGATATAGTTTCCAGTCTTCCTCAGATATTGCCTGACCAGCCTCCTCTGCTATAACACCAGAGGTAAGGCCTATACATAAGCCAAGCATACCAATATATTTGAGTTTCATTTTTAAACCTCCTATTGTGGTTTAATCTGGATTGTTTTCTCTGTAACTTCTCCTTTGTTGTCTTTCCATACCATTTTTAATGGAGCTGCTTTATCTGCTTTCAGATAAAAGGAAAAGTATGGGTTTGCACTTACAGAGGCATTAACATCAATTGTTGTGACAAGGTCATTTCCGTAATAAACTTCCACCTTGTTTATATAGTGGGCGGGGATGATTTTCCCTGTTTTTTTGTCCTTTACCAGACCTGTATGCATAGGATGCATAATCACAGAATCTATTCTGATTATGTCTCCTTTTTTATATCTTCTTGGTTTTACTTTGATTAATGCTGTTCTACCCATTTTTATTTCCTCCTTTTATTTTTTATCCACATCCACCGATTGTTACTTTGATTGGCTTTTTAGCCATGATAAATGAGCCATCTTTAAGCTCAGCAACAGCATAAACATTCATCGTTTTGGCCAGTCTTATCCTTGTTGCAAAATAAGGTTTCCCATTTTGTGGTGTGAAATGGATACTACATGACCACGGGTCATGGTTTTTGTCTGCGAAAATATGAATTGCTTTTACATCTTCTATTGGTTTTGCTACCTCAACTTTAATTGGAACTACTGCACCGTTCTCTGCAATTGATGGTGCTATGAGCTTTACTTCTTTGGATTCTACAGGTGTTTTACCTTTTGTAATTTCTTTTAGGGCTTCCTCAAAACTTCTTTTCCTCAGCTCAGCTTTAGCCTGAAAACTATCCACCATCACCGAAGGACTTACCAGTATAACTGCTCCGGTGGCAGCAGCCACTTTAAGAAAATCTCTCCTTTTCATCTTTGACCTCCTTTATTTTTCTTCTGTAAAAAATTCATTCATGGATTTTTGTTTGTATGCTCCGGAGTAGAAATATCTGAGTATTTTTAGAAACTCTTCTTTACTCCATGCTCCAAAAAGACTCTTTATTTTTGTGCCGTCAGGTTTAACAAAATGGAATGTTGGAGTTCCCAGATATCCGTATTCTTCCTTTACAAATGCCCCATCTTCACTACACTTACGGACTTTCACAGGAATAAAATATCTATTCACTATTTCCTGCACTTCAGAGGATTTAAACGTGGTTGCTTCCATTTTTTTGCAGTAATGGCATTTTGGGGAGTAAATATAGATTAGAATTATCTTTTTCTCCTTTTGGGCTCTGGAAAATCCATCTTCCAGAGATAACCACTTTATATCTGCGTAAGAAATCCCTGCCATTAAAAAAAACAGAAGAACCACTTTTCTCATCTTTTACTCCAGAGAGAGGATAAATGCAGCAAGTGCACATACATCATCGTATGTAAGCTTTCCGGTTGTAAGATTAACTGTCATTATGTTGTAATAAGGTTCCTTTTTATATTCAGGCGGAATTTGAACTCTGTAGTCTGCTATTCTCTGATAAAGCCATGAGATTGTCTTTTTCTGTCCTCCAAGATAAGGTGCCTTCATAAGTGTGTTTTTGTAATGGGCAAGGTTTGGTCCTATATTTCCACAACCTACAGAACCGGGTGCACAGTGACATGCAACACAGTTTGCAGCTTTTTTGTTGTTAAACAACTTTTTACCGATAGGTGCCATCTTTTTAATGAACTTAGGATTGTCCAGTTTACAGTTAGACGGAACTGCATAATGTCTGGGTCCCGGGGGAATATCTTTTAGCATGATTTCTTTTGCATCAGGATGCTCAAACTGAATCTGTCCAGCTTTGGAATCTGTTGAAAAAACAGATATTGTCAGGATACCTGATAAAAGCAGGTATAGATACTTCATCTGCACAACCTCCTTTTTTCTTCTTTTAAATAGCAACAGATGTGCCAAAATTGATTAAACCGGTAAGTAATTGATGTTTAAGGAATTTTTCAGATGTAAAGGACAGGCTGATAGATTTCTGTCCCAAACGGAACAATTTATAAAAAAGGGACTGTCCCAAATGGGACAATCAGGCTTGGAGCAGACCGAAATTTTTCATCTTTGTTCTAAGTTGTTTTCTTGATATCCCCAGTTTTTGAGCTGCTTTTGTCTGATTCCAGTTTGTTTCTTCAAGGACTTTTAGTATTACCCTTTTTTCAAGTTCAAGGAGATTTAGTTCTCCGGATATTTCCGGTGCCGAAGTTGAGGTTGTTTTATTTTTAGTTATCCTTGGAGGAAGATGCTCAGTTGTAATTACATCATACTGACACATAACAACTGCTCTTTCTATGGCATTTTCAAGCTCCCTGACATTACCTTTCCATTCATAATTCATAAGAACTTCCATTGCATCTTTATCAATATCAACAATATTTTTCCTGTTTATCTGACTGTATTTTTTTAGAAAATGTTTTGCCAGTAATGGAATGTCCTCTTTTCTTTCTCTGAGGGGAGGAACTTTTAGATGAACTACATTTATTCTGTAAAATAAATCCTCTCTAAATCTCCCTTCTGAGACCATCTTTTCAAGGTCTCTGTTAGTAGCTGCAATAACTCTACATCTTACAGGAACAGTATTTGTTCCTCCAAGTCTGTAAAATTCTTTTTCCTGCAAAACCCTCAAAAGCTTAGCCTGTGAGATTGGGTCTAACTCTCCAACTTCATCTAAAAATAATGTTCCATCTGCAGCCAGTTCTATTTTACCTTTTGCATTACCTGTTGCACCGGTATAAGCTCCTTTTTCATGGCCAAATAGTTCATTTTCAAAAAGTTCCACCGGAATTGCAGAACAGTTCAGGGCAACAAATGGTTTGTCCTTTCTGGAGGATAATTTATGTATTGCTTTTGCCACAAGTTCCTTTCCTGTTCCGCTTTCTCCTTCTATTAGCACTGTTGATTCGCTTTTACTTACAATATCTATCTCTTTAAAAAGTTCTTTCATAAGCGGGGATTTTCCTATTATCCCTGCAAACTCTTCTATATTTTCAAAACCATTTTTCTCGGTTTTTTCTATAA
This sequence comes from Persephonella sp., assembly GCF_027023985.1. Classification (NCBI taxonomy): domain Bacteria; kingdom Pseudomonadati; phylum Aquificota; class Aquificia; order Aquificales; family Hydrogenothermaceae; genus Persephonella; species Persephonella sp. The sequence continues at coordinate 29,167 of NZ_JALVTW010000009.1, forward strand.
GAAAATGAATAATCTTCAAGAGATTTTCTGCATCTATAGGCTTTGATATATAATGGGATGCTCGTTTTCTCATTGCCTCAACGGCACCATCTATTGAGCCATAGGCGGTTATCATAACAAAGGGAGTTTCCTTGTCCTTTTCCCTAAAATACTGAAGAATCTCCATTCCTGTTCCATCTGGTAATCTGTAATCACTCAAGATAATATCAAATCTACCGGCTGCAATATGTTTTAAAGCTTCCTTTTTGTTCTCGGCAGTTGTTACCTGAAAATTCTGGTCTTCAAGGAACTTTTTAATTACTTTAAGAATGCTTTGCTCATCATCAATTAATAAAACTCTGTAACCCATGGTCTGCTCCTTATTAATTTTTATAATAATTATAAAAATTGACACTACAATATGTAAATATATTTTTTATATTAAACATAATTCAATTTACAGGAGGTTGCCATGAAAAAATTAGTTTTATTGGTTTTTCTGCTGATTATTTCTTTTTCTAAAGGAGAAGAGCAGGATGTGGCAAAGATAGTAATAGACTTTCGTTCAGGGGATTTACATATATTTGAAAACTATCTGATAAACGGTCTTGCAAACAATATCCAGTATTATAGGGACAACCTTAAGGAGTTAAAAGTCGTAGTAGTGGTACATGGAGATGGGTATAAATTTTTCATAAAAAATTTAGACAAATCACCTTATAAGGATGAAGTTCAACTTAAGAAAAAACAGAAGGAGTTAAAGGAAAGATTAGAAAATCTGGTGAAATTTTATGGAGTGAGATTTGAGATGTGTAAGGCAGGAATGAAGGCAAGGGGAATATCTGAGGATAATATCTATCCATTTGTGAAACCTGTTTATTCAGCACTTGTTGGGCTTGTTAACTGGCAAAACAAAGGATATGCATACATGGTTTTCCAGTAAGGAGGATTTAAAATGAGAGTGTTAATTGCTTTTATGGTCTTTGTTTTTATGGTTTTTGCAGCAGAAAAAGGTGCAAAGCTGGAAATATCTGACAGCACATATCCTTCTTTGAAAGTGGTTTACGACTGGAATCTATCCAGACCTGAAGATGTAGATAAGGCCTTAAATTTTATCAGCAACCATATAAAAGCATATAACCAGTATGCACCATTGGAAGAGGTCGAGATAGTTGTTGTTAGTCACGGTGCAGAAGTTCCTGTTTTTGCTAAACAGAATGAAAAATATTTCAAAAAAATAGTTGAGAGGATTAAAAACTTTCATGACTCTTATGGTGTAAAGTTCTACATCTGCTATAACGCTGCAAGGGCTTTCGGTTTTGATAAGGAAGATTTTCCCTCTTATGTGATACTCACACCTGCTGGGGTTGCAAAACTGGCAGCACTGCAGGAAGAAGGATATCGTCTTGTTCCGGCTGTAGTTCATGATTTTGAACCTATAAAAAAGAAATATGGTAAGCAAAAATGAGACCTGCTGCCGCTTTCCTTTTGTTTTTTTCCTTGTTTTTTTCCTCCTTAGCTTCTGAACGGCTGCTTCTGGCCGTTCTTTCTTCAGGAAGTCCTGTTCAGGAATATAAAAAATTCAAAAATTTGTCTGCTTACCTTGAGGAAAAACTGAATAAAAAAGTTGAGCTTAAAATATTTGGCAATTATGAGAATCTATTGAGATATTACGATGAGCATTTTGTAGATGTTTCTATAGTATGCCCTGTTGTTTACTACAAAATACTTGAAAAACATAAAGTTGATGCAGCTGCAGTAGTTAAGATTAAAGGGGATATTATGGAAGCAGGGGTAATTGTTGCAAGGAAAAATGGAGATATATCCTCCATAAAAGATTTAAAAGGTAAAAAGATAACCCTTGGCAGTAGTATATGTGCCAGTAACTGTATAATGCCCCTCTATGTTCTAAGCAAAAATGGCATTAAATACACAGATATATCTGATATGTGGAGTTCTGGAAGCGATAGGGCAGCAATACTTGCCGTCATCTCAGGTCTGGCAGATGCAGCAGGAGTCAAGGAAGAAAGTGCTTATAAATTTTTAGGAAGGGGCATAAAAATAATTGCCAAATCCCCCTCTGTCCCAAGATATATTGTAGTAATCAACAAAGCTTTACCTGAAAAAGAACAAAAACAGATAAAAAATGCTCTCTTTTCTTTGAAAGAAAAAAATCTACTTGGAAAAATAGGTATTGACGGATTTGAAAGACCAAGTCCTGAAATGTTCAGTATAGTTAAGGATTATAATGATATACTATCTCAATACCCATTACTGAAGTAAAGTATGAGACTAAATTTTATTAAAAAACTATCTATAAGATGGAAAGTAGCCCTTGCCACATCATTTTATATACTACTTGTTCTTTTAGGGGCAATTTTTTTCACAGCCTTTAGCTTTGAGCAAAAACTACTCAAAGAAAAAAATCAGAGCATTGTTGAAAATATCAAAAACATAATAGAAAGCTATAAAGATAGCTTCGTCCTGAAAAATCTTGACAGAATTGATGAAATGACCCGGAAAATTGACAATCTACCCTCTGTATTTTTTGTCAGAGTGCTGGACGCAGAAGGAAGGGTTATAGGAGATACAGACCTGTCAAATCTTGGAACTATAAAAAAGGAGCTCCTGAAAAATATTAAAGGCAAGCCCCAGATTAAAAAGAAAGAAAATATAGTTTCATTTTACTATCCGGTCAAAGTAGATTCAGATACTATAGGCTATGTGCTAACAAAATACGACCTGAATATACTCAAAGCAACTATAGACAGGGAAATTTTTAAGATACTTGTTCAAACCTTTGTAATTGCTGCCATGGTTATCGGTGCCTCATTTTTAGGTGTTTTTCTAATATCAGGACATATGGTTAAGCCCCTTATAGACCTGAAAAATAAAATATCCGGAATTACAACATCCTATATAGACAGTTCAAAACTTGACCTTAAACCTGTTATATATACAAAAGATAAGAACTGTGTAAAATCCCTTTCCGGAGAATGCTGGCTTGTTTCAGAAAAAGGCAGTGAGATACTTCTTGATTTAGGGGATATCGCTCTCAAAGAATGTTCAACCTGTGAAAAATTTAAACAGCTTTCAGGGGACGAGATACAGCAGTTAAACTACTCATTTTATATGATGGTCGCATCTTTAAAGGATTATCTTAGAAAATTAGATGAAGCCCATAGAGAACGGGAAACTCTCAATTGTATGGCAACTATGGGAGAAATGAGTGCAAAAATAGCCCATGAAGTAAAAAATGCCCTGTATGCTATAGGAAATGCGGCAAATTACCTGAGAAACAATATAGACAATGAACTGGTTAAAGAGTTTTCAGGGGTCATAAAGGACGAAGTTAACAGACTTAACAAAATGACAGTATCATTCCTGAACTTTTCAAAACTGATAGAGCCACAATTCCAGCCTGGAAACATAAACCAAGAGATTAAAAATTCAGCTATGCTTCTAAAACCGGATATGGATGATGAAGGAATTCAGCTCATTATAGAAACAGACCCAAATATGCCGGAATTTGAGTTTGATAAAAATCTTATTAAGCAGATGCTTTTTAATCTGATATTAAACAGTATAGATGCCCTGAAAAACAAAAAAGGTGATAAATTTATAAAAATAAAAACCGAATATATAAAACTAAGGGACAGGGATATAGCAAGAATAATTATTGAGGATAATGGAGAGGGAATTTCCCGGGAAAATAGGGAAAAAATATTTAAGCCCTTCTTCACCACAAAACAAAAAGGAACGGGACTGGGACTGCCTATGGTTTATAAAATTGTTTTCAGCCATAATGGAACAATAAGCATGGATTCAGAAGAAGGAAAAGGCACAATATTTACTATAGATTTAAGGATAAAATGAAAAAGATAATTTTAGCGTTTATTTTACTATTTAATATTTCTTTTGCCTTTGAACAATGCCTGAAGTTATTCAAAAATGAAGAATTCCTAAAAGCCCAGCAATGTTTTTCACAGGTAAAATATACAGACCCTTTATATCCCTATGCTCTCTATTACCTGCTTAAAACCAAAGTTTATACAGGGGAAAATTATGCTGATTTACTACCCCAAATGGAAAAATTTAAAAACACTGCTGTTTATAGCTATTTTTATTTATATCTTGCTTCTATAAACAGGTATAAAAACCCTCAGCTTGCCTTTGAATACTGGTCAAAAATAGACAAGGATGCACTTTTTAAGGATGATATTCCGTTTTACTACTACCTGAAATACCGGATTGATAAGGCTTTAAAAGTAGACCCTATAGAAGACGCAAAAGATATATCTCTTTATTTTCCTTATGACAGGTTTTACGGCTATCCGGTGGTTTTTGAAAATATAAATTCTTTATCTGAAAATGAAAAATTTAATGTTTTAGACAGACTTGCAGCAAAAAGAATGTTCACAAAGGCAATATATCTGCTTCCATATATTAAAGATGGTCAAAAAAAATATCTTTATAGCGCCGTTTTATATATGAAAAATAGGAAATATACTCAGGCCGAATATTTTATTTCTTTACTTGAAGGTAAATACAGAGCTTCTGCAATCTATTCATACATATTTTTTCAGAGAAAAATGTCAGAGAAAAAAAGATATTTTAAAGAGCTGCTAAAATACAATGACAAAAAGTTAGTCCAAAAAGCAGCAAACTATCTGATGAAAAAGAGTTTTTACCGCCAAAACTACAAGGATTTCTTTTACTATGCACAATTTATCCCCCGAAAAAGCGGATATTACTCAAATAGACTATGGTTTTTGTTCCTTTACTACTACATACACGGCAAAAAATACAAAGCAGCAAAAATACTTGAAAAAAATACAAGATATTTTTCAGAAAAACCTAAAATCTACTACTGGCTGTATTTGTCTTACAAAGATACAAATAGGGCTAAAGCATACAAATATTTAAGGAAAGCTGCAGGGATAAAACTGTTAGATTTCTATGTTATCCGAGCCAGAGAAAAATTAGGACTACCGTTATTTGAAGGAAAACCTATGTTCCTGAAGTTCTACCAGAACAAAAACCTTGATATGATTGCAAAGCTAAAACCTATAGATTACAAAGCTGCCTATATAGAAGCCAGATATTTTATGAAAAAGCATGGAGTAGAATCTATAGTCAATGTATTTCCAGAGCTGGCAGCTAGAAAATTAGCAGATAAAAAATACCTTGTTCGTTACTCATACCCAAAACCATTTACACAATATACAAAAGATAATTTTGTCTATGCCATAATGAGACAAGAAAGCTTCTTTGATCCTTATGTAATTTCCTTTGCTAATGCTGTTGGGCTTATGCAGATAATCCCCTCAACTGCAAAATGGATAGCAAAACAGAAAAAAGATAAAAATTTTGATGTTGTTCAGTTATTTATTCCCCAGAAAAATATTGATTATGGTGTATGGTATATAAACTACTTAAAAAATATTTTTAAGGATAATTTATTCTATGTCGCTGCTGCTTACAACGGAGGTGAAGGGACTGTAAGAAGGACACTTAAAAGATATAAAATTAGAAATATAGAAGAATTTATTGAGCTTTTACCTTACAGAGAAACAAGGTATTATGTAAAATATGTTTATAGGCATTTCCAAGCCTATAATACGCTTTATAGGAAAAAATAATGTTTACCGGACTAATTGAAGAAATAGGAAAGATACAGGAAATAAAACCTAAAACAAACGGAATAGAGATTAAAGTTTCAGCCCGAAAAGTTCTTGAAGATTCCCAGATCGGAGATAGCATAGCTATAAATGGTGTGTGCCTAACCATAACAGAACTTGGGAATGATTATTTTAAATTTGATGTATCGCAGGAAACCCTTGACAGGTCAACATTTAAATATCTAAAAAAAGGAGATTATGTTAATCTGGAAAGGGCGTTAAGGCCTTCTGACAGGCTGGGAGGTCATATTGTTCAGGGTCATGTAGATACTGTAGGAGAAATCAAAAGTATTATTCCTAAAGGGGAGCATACGGAATTTGTGTTTACATTTCCTTCTAAATATTCAAATCTTATTGTGGAAAAGGGTTCAATTGCAATAGATGGTATTAGTCTAACCATTAATTATATTCAGGACAATAGTTTTTCTATTAATATAATCCCCCATACAATACAAAACACAAATCTCCAGTATAAAAAAATAGGGGATAAGGTTAATATAGAGTTTGATATACTCGGCAAATATGTAAACAGAATACTTGGTAAAACTACAGAAAATAACCTTGAAAAACTACTTGAGAATTTTTAAAAATGGCAAAAAAAAAGAAAAAACAAAAACCATACGGAAACGTAAAACCTAAAAACTACAGAGCAATATATGAGGAAAAGTTTTATAACATTCTCTTCCAGCTAAGATATCCTTTAATGACTGTTATTTTCTTTACAACCTTAGGCGTTTTAATGCTTATGATTTTAAACAACAAAAGCGATGGAGAAAGTGTTCTTAATTACTTTTTCCATACAATAATCACATTTTCCACCGTCGGATATACAGAAGGATACGATGTTGACCCTCAGCATCTTATGATAAATAGATTTTTCACAAGTATTTTTATTATTATCACTCTGCCTCTTGTTTATATGTATGGCCTTGTAATGACTGTTAATGTGTTTTTGACAAATAATATTGATGAAATCTTTAGATACTGGAGGATGTATAAAAGGATGGAAAAATTAAAAGACCACTATATAATCTGCCATTTTAATGGAATTACAAAGGAGGTTATGAAAAACCTTAAAAGAAGAAAAATCAAATATGTCCTAATTGAACCTGACCCTGCCAAAGAAAAGGAAATAATTGAGTTCGGAACAGAGTTTTATGTGATTGATGAACCTCATAAAAGGTCGGTTCTCCTTGGTGTAGGGATAGAAAAAGCCAAAGGATTAATCACAGCATTTGAGGAAAACACACAGGATATATCCGTAATAGTTACTGCAAGGCTAATCAGACCTGATAAGGATAACTTCTATGTATTCTCTACTGCTACAACCGAGGGTGCAGCTGAGAAGATGAAATTACTTGGTGCCAATGAAGTTATTGTGCCGGACGTTGCTGTTGGAAGAAGAATAACTTCTTTTGTTCTACATCCACCATCTCCTGTGCTTTCAGGTTTCCTTGAAAAGATTGCTTATGGAGAGAGAACAGATATTGACATCATGGAAATAAGGGTTGAACCAAATTCTGACCTGATAGGCAAAAAACTCAAGGATATCCATATGAGACAGGAAACAGGGGCAACGATTGTAGCAATTATCAGGGAAGATGGAAAGATGAAAATAGCCCCTTCAGGAGATACACAGATAAAAGAAGGAGATACCCTAATCGTTTTAGGACACCCTAAAGCTCTCAAAAGGGCTGAAGTTTTCTTTGAAGAACATACACAGGAAGAAAATGAAAAAGAAGAGGTAAAGGCAAATGATTAATTGGGGAAAGGTATGGTCAGACTTTTTTATATTTCTTGCTCTTACCAGTAATGTTGGTTTTATATTCAGTCATGACCCTTATCAACTTGTTATTGCAATAGGTGTTAACTTACTTGCTACTGTTTTAAAATTTGGAGCTAAGAAAATACTTGCAGCAGAACTACTGGCAACTGCGTTTGTTGCAGATTTACACTTGATACCTGCAACTATTCTTTATTTTACAGGAACACACGTTCCACTTGCTATCGGTCTCGCGATTGGGGCAGCTGTTGCTAACGTAATTTCAATAATAATGCTAATTATAGAAGTGATATTTGAATACAAACGAGAAGAAGAAGAGTAATTACAGTATTAACATCGCATCTCCATAAGAAAAAAAACGATATTTTTGCTGGATTGCTTCATTATAAGCTTTAAAAATAAATTCTTTACCTGCAAAGGCAGATACAAGAAGTATCAATGTAGATTTAGGAAGATGAAAGTTAGTTATTAGAGCATCTACCATTTTGAATTGATATGGAGGGTATATGAATATATCGCTGAACCCCTCCTTTTTTCCTGTTTGTGCATAAGTTTCCAGAGTTCTAACAACTGTTGTTCCAACAGCTATAACCCTTTTGCCTTTTTCTTTTGTTTCCCTAATTGCTTGTAGAGTTTCCTCAGGTATTTGGTAAAACTCCTCATGCATTTTATGTTTTGTTATATCTTCTGTTTGTATAGGTCTGAATGTTCCCAGCCCCACATGGAGAGTGCAAAAAGCTTTTTTAATTCCTTTTTTTTCAAGTTTCTTTAAGAGCTCCTGTGTAAAATGTAGTCCAGCCGTCGGAGATGCTACAGCCCCTTCCTTTCTGGCAAAAACAGTCTGATAGGTTTCTTTATCTCTTTCCTCGTCTTCCCTTTCTATATAAGGAGGCAGAGGGATATGGCCGTATTTGTTTATAAGCTTTTTTATATTATCCCCGATTAGTTTTACTCTGGCTTTTCCTTCCTGATATTTTTCCAGTAGAACAGCTTTAAAATCCTCTCCAATTATTACTTCCTGTCCGGGCTTTAATCTTTTTATATTTTTGATTAAAACTTCCCATTCATTGTCTGTGTAAGGTCTAAGGAGAAGGATTTCTATTTTGGCACCTGTGGTTTTTCTGCCTATCAATCTTGCAGGTATAACCTTTGTATCATTTAAGACCAGTAAATCTCCCTCTTCCAGATAATCTACAATATCCCTGAATATCCGATGTTCTATTTTCTGGGTTTTCCTGTCCAGAACCATAAGTCTGCAGCTATCTCTTGGCTCTACAGGATACTTTGCTATAAGCTCTTCTGGAAGATAGTAATCGTAATCTGATAGTTTTATCATCGCGATATTTTTGATAGTAGTATGAATATTAAGGATAAAACAATACTTATTAGAATTGATGTGGTAATCGGGAAGTAAAACACAAAATTATCCCTTTTTATATAAATATCCCCCGGTAGTTTCCCGAGTCCAAAGGGTAGTTTTTCAAAAAACATAATGATTAGCCCTAAAACCACTATAAAAAGCCCTATGATAACAAGTGTTTTTCCTATACCTTCCATTTTTCCTTCTTTAAGTTAGTTTCTTAGCGAATTAAAAAATATACTTTATTTTTTCTGTTTCAACAAAGTTTTTTCACAATATTTCACATAGCTTTCAGGGATATATAACTCTTCCTTTCCATTTTTTATAACCATTTTTATATGGGTTTTATGGGTTTGGACATAATTTGCAAGACATTTAATCATTTTTTTGTCTTTTATAGAGCTTAGTTTTACTGTTTTTTCTTCGGCCACTACTGGTAAAGCTATCAGTAAAATCCCAGCTAATATCTTCTTCATTGTCCACCCCTTAAAACTTCTTTATAAGCTTATTTTATAACTAAAAATTGTTAAATATATCAACAAAATAATGTTGTCATTGTTATTTTCTGATTTTAGTTTTAAAATTATTGCTCAAAGTTGTTAATAAAAAATTAGTAATAAATAAATTATCAATTGGGGGTAAGTCAAGATGAAAAAAAGAAAATTATTAGGTGCTGTTTTACTGGGGGGAAGTTTATTCTTCCTTGGAAATAGTGCCGATGCTCAGGACATTTCCCATTATCAAAAAGTCGCACTGATGAATTGTTGTGATGGTGATTTAGACGGCGATGGTGTTGATGATTATGGAGACCTTTGTCCTGGAACACCAAAAGGTGCTCCGGTAAATGAATACGGTTGTCCAAAAGATAGTGATAAAGATGGTGTTCCAGATTACAGAGATAAATGTCCACACACACCAAAAGGTCTGAAAGTTGATACAAACGGATGTGCACCTGATAGTGATAAAGATGGGGTTCCAGATGCACTTGACAAATGTCCGGGAACACCTGCAGGCGTTAAGGTAGATGAAAAAGGCTGCCCTGTGGATAGCGATAAGGATGGTGTAACAGACGACAAAGACAAATGTCCAAATACACCGGCAGGTGTTAAGGTTGATGCAAACGGATGTGCTTTAGACAGTGACCATGATGGAGTTGCTGATTATAAGGACAAATGTCCTGACACTCCAGCAGGAGTAAAAGTTGACGCAAATGGTTGTCCATTAGATAGCGATGGAGATGGAGTTGCAGATACACAGGACAAATGTCCAAATACACCAGCCGGTGTTAAAGTTGATGCTACAGGATGTCCACTGGACAGCGATCATGACGGTGTTGCTGATTACATGGACAAATGTCCAAACACTCCTGCCGGTGCCAAAGTAGATGCAAACGGTTGTATGATGGAAGTAAGACTTGAAATACACTTTGATACAGATAAGGCTGTGGTAAAACCTGTTTATTATCCTGAGATAGAAAAAGTTGCAAAATATCTTAAAGAACATCCAGATGTAAAAATTGAAATTCAAGGACATACAGACAGCACAGGCTCAGCTAAATATAACCTCAGACTTTCTCAAAAAAGAGCAGAAGCAGTTAAGGAAATCCTCGTTAAGAAATACGGTATTTCCCCTGACAGAATAATTGCAAAAGGATACGGGGAAGCTATGCCAATAGCTCCAAATAATACACCAGAAGGAAGGGCTAAGAACAGAAGGGTTGTAGTTAAAATAATAAAATAAGCTTTTTAGGGGACGGTCAGTCCCCTTTTTCTCTTATGTATTACTTTTTTATCTATGCCTTTTTCTCTCTGATTTCAGGCATTCTCCTGTCCACCTTATATTCATTTAGCATTCCGGTTTATATCCCTCTATCTTTACTACTTATCTCATTTTTTATAGATTTACGAATTTCTAAAGTCATTATTTTCGTTTCTATATTCTTGCTGGGAATTGCTTTAAACAAATCTCCAAAAATACAGGATACTTACATAAATCCGGCCTTTATTCAGTGTAAGGTTTCTTCTATACCTTATTTTTCTGAGAGATTTACGGTTTTTCCCTGTTATGTGTTTAACAGCGATAAAAATTTTTTGAAAAACCAAAAGATTACTGTTTATCTAAAAGAGGAAAACAGACAGATATTCCTTTTTTCACAGGTAAGCTTTTTTGGTAAAGTTTTGATTGAAAATAAAGAAATCAAAGCTATGGCCTATAAAAATTTTATTCAAGTTAGAAATAACAACTTTTATCTTTTTGCAAAACTAAAAAACTTTCTAATAAACAGATATAGCTTGTCTTCTTTGAATAGCAGGACTTATAATCTCGGACTTGCACTTATATTTGGAGAAAAAGGATATCTAAGTTACAAAGAGAAAAACAGATTTATTAATGCAGGAACATCACATCTACTTGCAATTTCAGGAATGCATATCGGAATTATCCTATCCTTGATACTTTTCTTATTTTCATTTAACCGGAGATTGTCTTACGGTATAGGAATTGGGCTGCTCTCAGTATATCCATTCTTCACAGGTCTTCATATTCCGGTAATCAGAGCATCAATAATGGGTGTGCTTTATTTAGTGTCCAAAATAAAGTATCTGAAAGTAGAACCTATTAATATTCTCTTTTTTGTTGGTTTTGTTGTTTTGATATTCTCTCCGAAAGCTATATACCAGCCGGGTTTTCAGCTTTCTTTTATTGCTGTTTTGGGAATTATTCTCTATCTAGAATTGATACTAAAAAATTTTAAAAACAGATATATCACCTGGATTTATCAGTCTATTATGCTTTCCATTATTGCTACAATTTTCACTGCTCCTGTGGTTATGTATCATTTTGGTAAATTTTCTATTGCAACAATTCTGGCAACACCTGTGCTTATACTAATCTTATTTCCCTATTTGTTTTTCTCAATCATAAACCTTTTTACTTTTTTTAGCATTGCTCTCCTTGTAAAAATAATGGATTTAATTGGGTATTTATTCTTAAAAACTAATGATTTCTTTGCAGGGCTGGGACTTTCTCAAAATGGCTTTGCTCCATCGCTTTTAATGGTGATTATTTTTCTCTTACTTGCAACAGGAATTAGATTTTTGAAAATACCTGCTTTAATAAAGGCTATACTGCTTATTTTTTCATTTTTAATATTTGTGGATTTAAGCTACGTCAGGGATAATTCTTACAGAATTTTTGTTTTCAAAAAACTAAAAAGGCCTGACTGGATAGTTATTTCCCCTTATGGTGAATGTTTTGTAAGTAAAAAATCCGATGCTATTCTTTCTGTTGCCAATAAAAATGGCTGTAAAAAAGTATATTCCCGTAGATTTTTAAAATTTGCTGAAACTACAACAGATATAAAAGTGATTAAGAATATAGTAGAAATAAATGGCAAATTAATAAAGCTGAAAAATGAGAATTATTCGGTAAAAGTCCAGCCTAATGATAATTAGTAAAGTATAAATATCCAAAATATATTGCCGCTATTAGAGCAAGGAAGAATATCAACTTAGAGAAAAATCTAAGTGTCATTCCTGCAAATCTAAGAAATAAAATAAATATCATTATTGCTATTGCTATTAGTGTGTAACTACCTTCAGGTGTATCCACCATTTTATTTGCAGGTGGAGGAAGTATCTTTTTTACATACTCTTTGAAGTCTTTTTTCTTTTCTTCCACAAAACCGCTGAAAGCTTTTTTTAAGTGCTTTTTATCCCCATAAATATCAAGTGGATCCATTAACTATAGGAACCTCCCTTTTTATAATTTTATAATTCTAATATAAAAAATTGTTTTACAAAAATTAAATTATATAATTATTAAACATCCTCAAACCAAAAGCGAGGTTAAAGATGGCTACAATATCTTATCGGATAGATGAAATTTTTGAAAAAGTTCTAAATAAAGAAAGGATTTCTAATGAAGAAGCTCTTTTTCTTTTAAAAGAGGCTGACCTTTTGACACTTGGTAAACTGGCAAACTATGTTCGGAAAGAAAAACATCCTGATGATGTTGTTACATTTGTTGTTGATAGAAATGTAAATTACACAAATGTATGTGTTGCAGGATGTAAATTCTGCGCATTCCAGACAAAAAGGAATGCCCCTGATGCTTATCTTCTGGACTTAGATGAGATTTTTGCAAAGATACAGGAGCTTGTGGACTGGGGCGGGACAACTCTACTGATGCAAGGAGGACTTAATCCAGACTTAAAACTGGATTTCTATGTGGAAATGTTCAGTAGAATTAAAGAAAAATTCCCGCAAATACAGGTTCATTCCTTATCTGCAGCTGAGATTTTATACATATCAAAGCTGGAAAAAATGACCACTAAAGAAGTGTTAAAAATCTTACATGAAGCCGGCCTTGATAGCCTTCCAGGAGGTGGTGCAGAAATACTTTCAGATGAAATAAGACAGCAGATATCATACGGTAAAGTATCTGCAAAACAATGGCTTCAGGTTCATAGAGAAGCCCATGAACTTGGGATGAAAACCACAGCAACAATGATGTTTGGGCATATAGAAAAACCGGAACATATAATTGAGCATTTAAGCTACATAAGGGAATTACAGGATGAATCTTTAAAAAATAACAAAGGTTATTTTACAGCATTTATCCCATGGACATTCCAGAAAGGAGGAACACAACTTGACCATATAGATACTGCCACAACAGTTTATTATCTAAAGGTTTTGGCAGTTTCAAGGATATATCTGGATAATTTTGAGAATATCCAATCATCACACGTAACTCAAACAATGAAAATAGGACCTGTAGGACTACACTTTGGCGCAAATGATTTAGGTAGCACAATGATTGAGGAGAATGTGGTGGCTTCTACCGGATGGAAAGTTGCAGCACCGAGACCTGAAAAAATGGCGGATATCATAAAAAAGGCCGGTTTCAAACCTGCCCAGAGGGATACATATTACAACATTGTTAAATATTTCTAACAATTTCTATATAAGAAACAAAGACAACAGAAGCAAATATAAGAGCGTCTATTCTGTCTAAAATCCCGCCATGTCCGGGGATAAGGTGGGATGAATCTTTTTCTCCCACCTGTCTTTTTATAAAACTTTCAAATAAATCTCCTATCTGCATAAAAATAGCTGCCAGAATAACAGGAATAATAAAGCTTATCAAACCAAAAAAATAAGCAACCAGCCCACCGGCAACAACTGAACCTATAAAACTACCTATAGCACCTTCCCATGTCTTTTTAGGAGAAAGTCTTGGGGCAAGTTTATGTTTTCCTATAGCTTTTCCCACAAAATAAGCCATCGTATCTCCAGCCCATACAGTCGCAAACAAAACGAATATCAGATATCTGTTCTCTTGATGGAGTATTGCTATAGCAGAGATAAAAAAAACAGCATATATAAGGCCTGTTATTGAAGCACCAAGAGTTTCCAGTTTATAAAATTTATTTGCCACGTAAAATCCATAAAGAAAAATGATAAACAGAGATAAATAAGCAGAAACAAAAAGTAAAGCAATTGAAGATAAAAATCCGATAACAGCGGCTTCAACAGGGTTTAATTCAGAATATTTCTTTGATAAAAGGTGAAAAACTTCCCATGTGCCAATTGAAGCAATCACAGCAATAGCTATTTTAAAAGCCCAGACAGGCAAATATAAAACGGCTGCAATTGCAATTGCAGCCAGAATAATACCGGATATGGTTCTTACAGCTAAATCACCCATTAAGTCAGAACCTTTCCAAACCTTCTCTCTCTACTTTGATATTCATAAAGTGCCTTTAAAAATTCTTCCCTATTAAAATCAGGCCAGAGTGTTTCCGTAAAGTAAAACTCTGTATATGCAGTCTGCCAGAGCATAAAATTGGATATTCTTTCTTCACCGCTTGTTCTTATTAATAAATCCGGTTCCGGCATTTCAGGTATATATAAAAACTGTTTAAAATCTTCCTCTGTTATATTCTGTTTTCCACTTTTTATAGCCTTATTCACCGCATCAATTATTTCTGCCTTTCCACTGTAATTAAGGGCAACAACAAAATTCATTGAACCACATTCTTTTGTAGCTTCTTCCCCTTCCTCAACAGATTTTTTAATCATCTCCGGAAGCTCATCAATTCTTCCCATAAAACGCAGTCTGATATCCCTTTTTATAAGCTCCGGAACTTTTTTATTTATATACTCAACAAGCAAAGACATTATCGCCTCAACTTCTTCTTTAGGCCTGCCCCAGTTCTCTGTTGAAAATGCAAAGACTGTCAGCCATTTTATTCCAACATCTCTGGCAAAATCTATAACTTCTTCAACCCTTTTGGCACCCTCCCTGTGCCCAAAAACCCGTGGTAATCCCCTTCGTCTCGCCCATCTTCCATTTCCATCCATTATAATGGCAACATGCTCAGGGATTTTATACAAGTTTTCCATTTTACTGGATTACCTCTAATTTTTTACGTGCCAGTTCTGCTTCTTCTGTATCAGGAAACTTTTGGATAATCTTCTGATAAAGCTTTATAGCCTTATCTATTTCTCCTAATTTTTCAAGGGAAAATCCTTTTTTAAGCATTGCAGCAGGAAGTTTATTACAATCTTTGATTTCTCCTGTTTCACACCCTTTGATAAGTTCATCAAATTTTTTAATAGCTTCTTCATACTTTCCTTCAACATAATAGGTTTGACCTACCCAGAAAAGAGCATTATCATACAGTTCTGAATCTTTATATTTTTTAACAAACTCCTGAAATGCTTCCCGTGCTTCTTTTATCTTTCCTTTGTAGTAGTTATCTAAACCATATTTATATAATTCCTCCGGATTTTGAGGAAATTTGACTTTTTCCTCCCCTTCACGTGGAAGGTTTTCAATAGGTGCACCTGTTGGTTTTTCAAAGGTTTTCATTTTTTGTATTTCTATAGCATTCTGAGATGCTACTTTTGAAACTTCATCAACTCTTCTGGAAAGATTAGAAATATCAGATTCCATTTTAGATTGCTTCTCTTTAAGCTGAGAAACCTCCTGCTTAACTTCTATCAATTCCCTTTGAAGGGTGTCTATCTCTTCCTTGTTTGCACATCCTGCAACAATCACAGCTGCAGCAGGCAGTAAAACCAAATATTTTTTCATTTTTACCTCCCTCTTAAATACAATATATGCAATTTTTTTTCGGCAAATATCATAATCTGGTTAGAAATTTAGTGTATAGTTTATATATTTTACAGAAAAATGATTAGCTGGAGGTTACAACATTTTGAAAATAGGAGTAATCAGTCTTGGCTGTCCTAAGAATCTGGTTGATACAGAGCTTGTTTTAGGAAAATTAAATGCATCTAAGGTTGAAATAACACCGAATTTAAAAGAAGCAGATGTAATTCTTATAAATACCTGTGGATTTATAGATGCAGCAAAGGAAGAGTCTATAAACACAATTCTTGAAGTAGCACAGCTAAAGGAAAAAGGAAATAAAAAAATAATTGTTACAGGATGCCTTGTTGAAAGATACAAAAATGAACTGGAAAAAGAAATTCCGGAAGTTGATATGTTTATAGACCTTAAAGAAGAATTAATGATTCCGGAAAAATTAGGATTAAAACCTGAGAAAAATATAGACCTGTATCAAAACAGATTAATAACCACACCTTCTCACACAGCATACCTGAAAATATCAGAAGGATGTGACCATACCTGCGCTTTCTGTGCAATCCCTTCAATAAGGGGAAAACACAGAAGCCGTTCAATAGAAAGTATAGTTGAAGAAGCAAAGGCTTTAGCAGACAAAGGAGTAAAAGAGATTAATATCGTGTCCCAAGATACCAGCTTTTATGGAATTGACCTGTATGGGAAACCAATGTTATGGGAGCTTATATCTAAGCTTGAAAAAATAGAAGATATAAAATGGATAAGACTTTATTACCTTTATCCTACAACTGTAAACGAAGAGTTTTTCAAAAAAATGGCAGATAGTGACAAAGTCGTTAAATACCTTGAAATGCCTATCCAGCATACAGAAGACAAACTTCTAAAAGACATGATGAGAGGATACAGAAAAAACAGAATAGAAAAAATTCTTGAATGGAAAGAAAAATACATACCGGAAGCGGCAATAAGAACTGCTGTTATAGTCGGATTTCCAACAGAAACAGAAAAAGATTTTGAAAATATGAAAAGATTTATACAGGAAGCTAAATTTGACTGGCTTGGGGTCTTTACATATTCACATGAAGAAGGAACACCTGCTTATAAACAATTTGAGGATATAATCCCTGAAGAAGAAAAAATAAGAAGGAAAAATGAGATAAATCTTGTGCAAGAAAAAATAACAGAAGAAAAAAATAGACAGCTTATCGGAAAAGAAATGGAAATCCTTGTTGATGGATTTTCTGAAGAGTGGGAAACTCTCCCTGTAGGAAGGACTTACAGGTCTGCATTTGATATAGATGGAATTACATATATTGAAACCACAGAGCCTATAAAACCTGGAGAATTTGTAAAAGCCAAAATAAAGGATGTTGTTGATATCGTTGATACTGTAGGAGAGGTTATAGATTGATATCTATTTTCAAAAAATGTAAAATTTTCAGCGGATTTTAGATATTTCAGGAGGAATTATTGAGAAGGATAAAAGACCTTAGACCTATAAAATTTGAAAACGATACTCTTTATGCTATAAATCAACTACTTCTTCCTGAAGAGCTTAAATGGGAAGAACTTAAAACCTATCAGGATGTAGCAAAAGCGATTAAAGATATGATTATCAGAGGGGCTCCATTAATTGGAATAGTGGGGGCTTATGGTTTTGCAATTGGAATAAAGCAATTAGTGGATGAAAGAAAAGATTTTTCAGAGGCTCAAAAAATCCTTGATACCCTAAAAAACACACGGCCAACTGCTGTAAATCTCTTCTGGGCACTGGATAGGATCTGGAATAAGTTTGAAAAGTATTTAAATCAAAATAAATCTCCAGAAGAAATCGTAAAACTCCTATTTAAAGAAGCAAATAGAATAGAACTTGAAGATTACCATGCCAATAAATCAATAGGAGGGTACGGACAGGTATTGCTTCCACAAAAGGCAAATGTCCTAACCCACTGCAACACCGGTGCTCTTGCAACGTCTGGCTGGGGAACGGCACTGGGAGTAATAAGAAGTGCCTATGAAGAAGGAAAAGATATTACCGTTTTTGTTGATGAGACAAGACCATATCTACAAGGGGCAAGGCTAACAGCATGGGAATTAGTTTATGAAGAAATTCCCCATTATTTAATTACAGATAATTCTGCCGGTTTTTTAATGGCAATGGGAAAAATAGATGCAATTATCGTAGGTGCAGATAGAATAACCAGGAATGGAGATGTAGCCAATAAAATCGGAACATACTCACTTTCCGTTTTAGCAAAGGAACATAACATTCCATTTTATGTTGCTGCACCAACTTCAACATTTGACCTTGAAACAGCCTCAGGAAAGGATATAGTTATAGAAGAAAGGTCAGAAGATGAAGTTAAAAAATGTGGAGGATGTGATATAGCTCCAGAAGAGACAAAAGCCATTAATTATTCCTTTGATATCACCCCTGCAGCTAACATTTCTGCAATAATTACCGAAAAAGGAATAATATCCCACATAGATGAAGAGCATATTACAAAATTCTTAAAGTTTAGAGGTTAACTATGAAGGTAGTAGCCATAGGTGGTGGGACAGGATTATCTTCACTACTTAGAGGAATAAAACATCTGGTTCCGGATACAATACAGGAGCTTTCTGCAATAGTAACAGTTGCAGATAACGGTGGAAGCTCTGGAAGACTCAGAGAAGAAATGCAAATACCTGCCCCAGGAGATATAAGAAACTGCATTGTAGCCCTTGCCGAAGATGAGGATATTCTGGCAAAGGTTTTTCAATATAGATTTTCTGAAGGAGAAGGTCTAAAAGGACATAGTTTTGGAAACCTGTTTTTATCTGTTTTAACTAAGATAACAGGAGATTTCCTTGAAGCTGTTGAAATCACATCTGATATCCTTAAGATTAAAGGTAAAATTATCCCATCTACAGACCAAATTGTTGATATAGTTGCAGAGTTTACAGATGGCGCTGTAATAAAAGGAGAAACCCAGATTACAGAATACGGCAAAAAGCTAAAAGGCAAGATTAAAAAAATCTGGATGGAACCTTCCGACGTAAAAGCCCCTGAAGAAGCAATTAAAGAAATCAAAAATGCCGATGTGATAATTCTGGGACCCGGTAGTTTGTTCACAAGTATAATCCCAAACCTGCTGGTAAAAGATATTAAAGATGCAATATTAGAAAGTAAAGCATACAAAATTTATATCTGTAACGTTATGACCCAGTATGGGGAAACTGACCAGTTCACAGCTTCAGACCATATAAAAGCTATCCATAAAGTTGTAGGGAAACCATTTATAAATGCTGCAATAATTAACACCAAAATTCCACCGGATAAACTGCTTAAAAAATATTTGAAAGAAAATGCTGAACCGGTCACAGCAGATGCCGGGAATATATCCAGAATGGGAATAACAGTATACGCTGAAGATTTACTGAATGTCGGAGACTATGTAAGACATGACCCTGAAAAATTAACCGCTGTTCTTGTTAAAATATTTAATCAGATAAAACATAAAAGCATTGTTTAATGGATAGATACCTTTCAGAATTTGATACAAAAACACTACCAGAAATAAAAACAGATACGGTAATAGTAGGAGCAGGTCTGGCAGGGCTAACAGTTGCATATCAACTTTTACGTCTTGGAATAAAACCTCTGATTATAACCAAAAAACCTCCGGATATATCAAACTCATTTCTTGCACAGGGCGGTATAGCCGCTGCTATTGGCAAAGACGATGATCCTGAATACCATTATATAGATACAATTAAAGCAGGAAAGGGACTATGTATTGAAAAAAATGTCAGAGTCCTGGTTGAAGAGGGATTAGAAAGGGTTATAGACCTTATAAATTTAGGTGTCCCTTTTGATAGATATAACGGGGAAATCCTACTTACTAGAGAAGGAGCCCATTCCCATAGACGGGTTTTACATATAAAAGATAAAACAGGTGCACAGATAAGCTCAACAATATATAACCTTGTTAAAGACCAAATTAATCTTTATACAGGATACTATCTTGAAGAAATTCTTACTGCAGATGATATATACACAGGAATAATAATCAGCAACGGAAAGGAAAAAAAATTAATAAGAAGCAAATCCTTGGTTCTCGCAACAGGAGGCTACAGTCCTATATACAAAAGAAACACATCGGCATATAACATATCAGGGGATAGTATATCTGCTGCCTATAGGGCAGGATGTATTCTCAGAGACCTTGAGTTTATTCAGTTCCATCCTACAGCACTTTATGTTGAAGGGTATCCTGCATACCTCCTAACAGAAGCACTTAGAGGAGAAGGAGCACTACTTATAAATGAAAAAGGGGAAAGATTTGTAAATGAGATGAAACCCCGTGATGAAGTTTCAAGGGCAATTTTTAACCAGTATAAACAGGGGCACAAAGTATTTTTAGACCTGAACCCTCTTAAAGAAAAAGGAATAAGTATAGCAAAAAGATTTCCAACAATATATGCCCTTATTACAGAATTTGGTTTTCAAGACAGTTTAAAGATTCCTGTAAGTCCAGCAGCACATTATTCAATAGGAGGAATAAAAGCTACAGCAAACGGAAAAACAAACATTCAAGGATTTTTTGCTGTCGGCGAGGTATCCTGCACCGGCATTCACGGAGCAAACAGACTGGCAAGTAATTCTCTCCTTGAATGTGTTACATTTGGATACAAAACAGCATATTCAGTTTATACTTATAATCTGTATTCCGAAATAAAAAATGTTCATATTAAGAGTAGCTTAGGCTTAGATAGAGAAATGTCCCATAAACAAAAACTTGAAATCTTGGCAAAAATCAAAGAAATAATGTGGGAAAATGTAGGCCTTGAAAGGTCTGAAGACACTTTAAAAACGGCACTTGAAGAAATCAAAGAAATTCAGGAACAACTAAAAAAATTCTCAAACGTTAGATATTTACTTGATTTGACATATTTATCAGAGGGTATAATATTATCAGCATTAAGCAGAAAAGAAAGCAGAGGAACACATTACAGAATAGATTTTCCTGAAGAAAAAGAGGAATACAGAAAACATACAACAACTTATAATAATTTAAAAATAAAACTGGAGGTAGATTAGTCATTCAGGAGTTAAGAATTAATAACCAGATTAGAGCAAAAGAAGTAAGGCTCATTGACGAGAAAGGGCAGAACTTGGGAATTGTTCCTATTGAAGAAGCACTTAGACTGGCAGAAGAGAAGAACCTTGACCTTGTAGAAGTATCTCCAAATGCAAATCCCCCTGTATGCAAGATAATGGATTACGGGAAATACAAGTTCGAACAGAAGAAAAAAGAAAAAGAAGCCAAGAAAAAGCAGAAAGCCAAAATGCAAAATGTCAAAGAGATTAAATTTAGGATAAAAATTGAAGACCACGATTATCAAACAAAAGTAAGACACATTAGAGAATTTATTGAGCATGGAGACAAGGTCAAGGTATGGATATGGTTCAGAGGAAGGGAGAATGTTCATCCAGAATTAGGAGAAAAACTCGCCAACAGAATTATTGAAGATGTTTCTGACATAGCCAAAGTAGAAAAACCACCTAAAAAAGAAGGGAGAAACATGCTGTTTACCCTTGTTCCAAAAACAAATAAATAGACATAGATTGCCCTGACATTTGTCAGGGCAGAGTTTTACAATAGATAAATGGCAAAATTTGATAGAACTTTAAGAGATATAATCCAAAACATACCCCAAAAGTTTATAAGCATTCTAACAGGTAAAAAAGGCTCTAAAATCCTTGATAATACTTTTCCCTCCACTAAA
>NZ_JALVTW010000010.1 GCF_027023985.1 Persephonella sp.
GCTACTTTTGCAGCTTTGTATCTGGCAAGCATAGCCCCTAAAACAAGAATTGAGGCTCTCATTTTGCTAACAAGCTCATAGGGTGCCTCAAAGGAAGGCATTTTGCCATGGGAAAAAATAAATCTATGTGGTTGAAGTTCTTCAACCTGAATTCCTATATGTTCAAGGAGTTCTTTCATTGTGGAGATATCAAGCAGGTCAGGGACATTTTCAAGAATTACAGGTTCATCAGACAGGATAGTAGCTGCCATACAGGGCAAAGCAGCATTTTTTGCACCTGATATTTCAACTACTCCCCTCAGGTCTTTTTGACCTTCTATCTCTAAATATTCAATCATTCCTTCCTGTGATTTAAGCATTATCTTTCTCCTATTACTACTCTATCATGTCCCTGATAGTCTTTTATTATTGATACTTTAAATCCTTTATTCTCAAGGAGTTTTTTTACGTATTCTCCCTGTCTGTAGCCAATCTCAAAGGCAAAAAAGCCTTTTTCTTTCAGGTAGTTAATACCCTCGTTTATAATCCTTTCGTAAAATTCTGTCCCCTCTTTACCTGCAATCAGAGCTTCTATAGGCTCTTTTTTTACTTCTTCTTCAAGGGTTTCGTATTCTTCCTGGGCTATATAAGGTGGATTTGAAACTATAAAATCAAATTTTATGTCCGGAATGTTCTCAAACAGATTACTTTTTATAATTATAAACCTGTCAAGAACATTATTTATTTTAGCATTTAAGGCTGAAAGCTGCAGGGCTTTTTCTGATATATCAACACCATACATGATTAGATTTGGTCTGTTTTTAAGCAGTGCTATTGATATTGCTCCTGAGCCTATTCCTATCTCAAGACCAATTGTTTTTTTATTTTCCGGAATTCTTTTTAGAACTTCTTCAACAAGAAGCTCTGTTTCTGGCCTTGGGATTAAAACTCCTTCTTCAATTTTTAGCTTTATGTTAAAAAATTCTTTTTCCCCTAAAATATATCCAAGGGGATATCTTTCTGCCCTTTTTTCTATTAGGGAAAAGAATTTCCTTTTTTCCTCAGTTGATAGGTATTTATCTTTTTCTATGATTAATTTCCAGCGGGGTATGTTTAAAACTTTTGACAAAATTAGATGTGTGTCTGTTACTGGTGTTTTTACACCAGCTTCTTTAAGCCTTTTTACCCCTTGCTCAATAGCCTCTTTAATTTTCATCTTTTCTGGACTAATAATCCCTTAAGATATAGTGTGTTTGGCATATTTATTACTGCCGGATGGTCTTTGTCCTGATACATA
The DNA here is from genome assembly GCF_027023985.1 of Persephonella sp. NCBI lineage: Bacteria > Pseudomonadati > Aquificota > Aquificia > Aquificales > Hydrogenothermaceae > Persephonella > Persephonella sp. Next base: position 1,277 of record NZ_JALVTW010000010.1, read on the forward strand.
AATTCCTTTATTTCAAGAATATCTCCTGTTATTGCAGCACTGGAAGTTGTAAGGTCTATCAAATCCTGCATGGAGATATGATGTGAACAGGAAAATACAGCAAGATAGCCTTTTGGATTTAGTATTTTCAGGCTGTTTACTATTAAATATTTAAAACCTCTTAGTGCTCCCTGCCTTTCATGTCTGCTTTTTGCAAATGATGGAGGGTCAACAATAATCAGGTCATAGCTGTCTGTTTCATTTTTGAGAAAATCAAATGCATCCTCTTTGATAATTTGAAAGTTGTTTATTCCGTTTAAACGGCAATTTTCCTGAACCTGATTTAAAGCAAGGTCTGATACATCAACAAACTTTATAAAATCTGCCCCTTTTTTGCCGCAATAAATTCCAAAACCACCTGCATTTGAGAATAAATCAAGGACTTTAAAGCCTGTCTGGACATACTCAGAAACCAGTTTCCTGTTTTTTCTCTGATCAAGGTAAAATCCTGTTTTCTGGCCTTCTTTCAGATAAACGCTAAAGTTTATGTTGTTTTCTGTTATTAAAATTTTATCCGGAATACTGCCATACAGAACTTTATTTTCTGTGGTAAGCCCCTCTTTTTTTCTCACTTTTTCATCGGATTTATCTATTATTCCTTCTGGGGATAGGGTTTCTATAAATGTATCAAGTATAAGATGGCGGAAATTTTCCATTCCTGCTGTGTTTATCTGGATTGCAATATAGCCGTTATAAAAGTCTGCTATCAGTCCGGGGAGTAAATCTGCTTCTGAGTGGATTATACGGTAGGCATTGGTTATGGTCTTTAGATGCTTTCTTTGATTAATAGCCTCTTTTATTCTCCTCTTGATGAGACTGTTTATGTCTGTTTTTTCAAAGGATAAAATTCTGACTGTTATTTTGCTGTCTGGATTTATATATCCAGTGGCAAGATATTCGTTGCCAATATAGATATCAACTATTTCACCGGCTTTGATATCCGGTAGTTTTTTGATTTCGTTTTTGTATATCCAGAGATTTTTTTGTTTGATTTTTGGGAGAGCCGATTTTTTCAGAATTATTTTTTTCATTTTGTAGATATGGAAGGGGAAAACTCCCCCTTCCTGTTGTTATTCTTTTTTCTCTTTTACGATTTCGTAAGATTCTATAATATCTCCGGGCTTGACGTCGTTAAAGTCTTTTAACATCACTCCACATTCATATCCTTTTGCCACTTCTTTCACGTCCTCTTTAAATCTTTTGAGGGATGCTATCTCTCCATCGTATATAACAACGCCATCTCTAACCAGTCTGGCTTTTGCATTTCTTCTTATAACCCCTTCTGTAACAATACATCCTGCAACTGTCCCAACACCTTTAATTCTGAATATCTGTTTAACTTCGCATGTTCCAAGGAATTGCTCTCTTTCTTCAGGTTCAAGCATTCCTTTAAGGGCTTTTTCCATATCTTCAATAAGGTCGTAGATAATACCATAAACCCTGATATCTACCCCTTCCTCTTCTGCGGCTTTTCTTGCTGCTGCATCCGGTCTTACGTTAAAACCAAGTATGATTGCATTAGATGCAGCTGCCAGCATAACATCACTTTCTGTAATTCTTCCTATACCGCTATGGATTACGTTTATGCTAACATCCTCAAATTTTTCTGATAATTCCTCCAAGGATTTGAGTATTGCTTCAAGTGAACCCTGAACGTCAGCTTTAACAATGATATTAACCTCTTTTTCTCCTGCAAGGCTTTCAAAATGCATTCTGGCTCTTTTGGCTTGAAGCTCTTCTTCTCTTTTTCTTAGTCTCTGTTCTGCAAGCTGTCTTGCTTCCCTTTCTGAAGGTTTGACTATGAATTTATCCCCTGCCTGTGGAACATCATTAAATCCTAAGATTTCCACAGGAGTTCCAGGACCAGCTTCCTTAAGCTGATTACCCCTTTCATCAAACATTGCACGGACTTTACCCCATGTGTATCCGGCAACAAAGTAATCACCCTGATGGAGAGTTCCGTTTTCTATAAGAACTGTTGCAACAGGACCCTTTTTAGGATCAAGTTTTGATTCTATTACTGTTCCAATTGCTGGTTTGTTTGGGTTTGCTTTCAGATCAAGTATTTCAGCCACAAGAAGTATATTTTCAAGGAGTTCTTCAACATTCTGTCCTGTTTTTGCAGAAACAGGAACCATTATGATATCTCCGCCCCATTCTTCCGGGATAAGACCGTATTGGGATAATTCTCTTTTTACCCTTTCAGGGTCAGCACCCGGTTTGTCTATCTTGTTTATTGCAACAATTATAGGAACATCGGCATTTTTTGCGTGGTTTATAGCCTCTATTGTTTGCGGTTTTACTCCATCATCTGCAGCAACAACAAGGACTGCTATATCTGCAACTTTAGAACCTCTTGCTCTAAGGGTTGTAAATGCTTCATGTCCCGGGGTGTCAAGGAAAGTAATTTCTTTACCATTTGGTAATTGTATTTTATAGGCACCTATATGCTGTGTAATTCCGCCTTTTTCCCTTGCTGCTACGTCTGTTTTCCTTATGGTGTCAAGGAGTGTTGTTTTTCCATGATCAACATGACCCATTACAGTAACAACAGGAGGCCTTTCTACAAGCTCACCTTCTTCCTCTTCTTCTCCAAGTATTTTTGCTTTTTCTTCTTCAGGAAGTTCTTCTACTATAGATACCTCTTCTCCTTCCTTCTGTATTTCTGCTAAAAAGCCATGTTCTTCTGCTATCTGAAGTGCTACTTCTGGGTCTATAGTCTGGTTTACTGAAGCAAGTATTCCTTTTTTGAGCAGGTCTGCCATTATTTGGTTAACAGGCAGGTCAAGTATCTCTGCCAGTTCCCTGACGGTAACGACTTCTGGAATAATTGCAATTTTAAGCTCTTCCTCTTCCTTGGTTGCTGTTTCTGGTTTTTTCTCTTCTTCTTTCTTTTTCTTCTTCTTTTTCTTTTTCTTAGGTTGTGCACCCATTAACTTTTTGAGTGCTTCTAATTCTGCCTTTTCTTCTTTGCTTAATTTTATCTTTTCTTTTTCTGAGATTTGTTCTTTTACTTCTGTAATTTCTTCAGGTTTCTCTTCTTTTTTGGGTTTTGGTGCTGGTTTTGGTTTAGGTTTCTCTACTTTTTCCACAGGTGGTTTTCTTTCAAATTTTTTCTTCAGTTTTTCTTCTTTTTTAGCTACAGGTCTTTTAGCAGGTTTTTCCCCAGCAATTGTCTTTTCTTTTACCGGTGGTTTTTCTTCAACAGCAGGTGGTTTCTTTTCTACTTTTGGCTTTTCTATTTTTTCTTCAATAGGTTTTTCTACTTTTTCAGGTTGTGGTTTTTTTTCTTTTTTCTCTTTTTCTAATTTTTCTTTTTTAAGGGCTTCTTTTTTCTCTTTTTCAAGCTCTTTTTTCCTTTCTTCTTCTTTTCTTGCTTTTTCTTTGAGATATTCTTTTATTTTTTCTACCTGCTGTGGTGTTACTTCTGTGAAACTGCTGATTTCTCCTTCATACCCTATAGCCCTTAATGCTTCAACTGCTTCTTCGTGGGATATATTTAAATTATGTGCCATATCCCATACTTTTATGCCTTCTTTTTTCCCTTCCTTTTCTTCCACCTTCTCTTCCACAGCTACCGGTGCTTCTCCGAGAACATCTCTTAACAGGGTAACCACTTCTTCATCTATTTTGGTAGATGGTGATTTTATTTTTGTTCCTGTAAGGTTTTGAATCTCTTCAGCAAGCTGTTTCCAAGTCATTCCAAATTCTTTAGCAAGGTCTGATATCTTAACCTTTGACAAATTACATTACCTCCTTTCAAGCTCAAAGTATTGAGCAATTAAACCTTTTAATTTTAAACCAAATTTATTAAGAGGGACAAATATTATTCCCACTTCTTTCTTTCCTATAAATTTACCCAGTTGTTCCTTTGTAAATAACTGATAAAACTCAGTATTTCTTTCTCTTAAAATATTCCTTTTTGTTCTTTCTGCTATATCTTCTGCTATAATCAAGAATCCTTTTTTCCCTTTTTTCAGTTCTTTTTCTGTATCTTCATATCCTATTTTTATAAGCCTACCTCTCCAGCCTATCTGGATTAGACTTATTATTTGCTTTAGTAATGCCTGTTTTATTTCTTCTTTTTCCTTTTTCATGAGCTTTTTGAATTTTTTTGTTGAAATACATGAGGGGCAGATATAAACCCCTCTTCCTCCTTTCTTTTTTAGAATATCAGGTTCTTTGGTTTTCTGGACAAACCTTATAAGCTGATATTTAGGTCTTTTTTTTTTACAGATTATACAGGTTCTTACCGGCTTATTCTCCTGCTCTCGGTAATTGTTGTAATCTTTCAAAATCTTCCTCGCTTAGTATATCTATATGCCAGCCTGTAAGTTTGTGGGCTAATTTTGCGTTTATTCCTCCTTTTCCTATAGCAAGAGATAGTTCATTTCTTGGGACAGCTACTTCTATTCTCTTTTCATCTTCCAGTAATCTCCATTTTGTTGGTTTTGCAGGGGATAATGCTCTCATCACAAATACTGCCGGGTCAGGATCCCATTGAATTACATCTATTTTTTCTCCTGATAGTTCATTTGTAACATTTTGAATTCTACTTCCTTTTAAACCAACAACCACACCAACAGGGTCTATATTTTTGTCCTTAGAATAAACAGCAACTTTTGCCCTTTCTCCCGGTTCTCTGGCAATAGCTTTTATTTCTATTTCTCCTTCCTGTATCTCTGGAACCTCAATTTCAAGTAGTTTTCCAAGGAAGTTTGGATGGGTTCTTGAAAGTATAACAAGTGGTTTATCCCTATCTATTGGGTGTATATATCTTTTTACTCTACCTTTTTCATATACCGGGAATGAGCCATCTTTTATAACTTTTAGAATAAGTGCTCTTATTCTGTCTCCTATTTTATATTTTTCTTTTTTAATCTGTTCTTCTTCTGGTAAAATTGCTTCTACTCTACCAAGGTCTACAATAATATCTCCGTTTTCAAATCTTCTAACTGTTCCGGTAACCACTTTACCTTCTAAATCTTTGAATTCTTTAAATAGTATATTTTTCTCAACTTTTGCAACTTTATGGGTAATAACTTCCTTTGCAGCATTTAGGGCTATTCTTCCTAAATCCTCAAGGCTGAGGGGAACATCTATATACTTTCCTATATCTGCATTTGGGTCATATTTTTTTGCTTCTTCAAGGGTTATATCCCTTTTGGGATTTTCTATAAATGGGGAAACTCTTTTTCTAAGATATACCTTTAGCTCGTCATTTTCTTTATCAAAAACTACCCTAACGTTATCTCTATATCCGTACTCTTTTTGAACAGCTGTTTTTATCCCATCTATAAGTGCCTTTTCTATAATATCTTCAGGCACATTTTTTTCTTTTGCTACTGCTTCTATTACATTTTTTAGTTTTACCGGCATTTTATCTCTCTCCGTCTAATTTAAACTCTAAATTTGTTTTTGATATTTTTTCCAGAGGTATTTTTATTATTTCTCCCTCTGTTTCTAAAAGGACATTATCGTCCTCTAACCCCTGTAAAACCCCCTCATAAACATTCTTACCCTCTTCTATCGGCTCAGATAAAACTATCTTTACATCTCTACCTTTGAAAATGTCATACTCTTCTTTATTTTTTAGTTTTCTATCAAGTCCCGGCGATGAGACTTCTAATATATAGGAAACAGGTATTAAATCCTCTATATCCAGTAATGCTCCTATTCTGCGGCTAATCCATTCACAGTCTTCTATACTTGTTCCTTCTGGATTATAAACATATATACGTAAAACAGGCTTTCCTGCTGTTATATACTCAACATCAACCAGTTTTAAACCCCTTTCCTCAATAAGAGGCTGTAAAAGTTCCTTCACCCTTTCAATAATCTGTTCTTTCAAATCTACATTACCCCAAATTAATTTTTTCAGGATTAAATATAAGAATTTTGTAGGGAAATTTCAAAGGATTAGAGGGAAAGTACCTCTTCCTCTTTTTGCTCGGCCAATTGATTAATCTGTTGTATATATTTATCTGTTATTTTTTGGAGTTGTTCTAAAGCTTTTTTAACTTCGTCTTCAGAAAATCCTTCTTTTTTGAGTTCTTCAAGTCTTTCTTTATCATCTCTTCTGACATTTCTAACAGCAATACGGGCTTCTTCAGCAAGTTTACCTATAAATTTAACTATTTCTTTTCTTCTTTCTTCTGTCATAGGAGGCAGGATGAGTCTTATTATATTTCCTTCTGTTTGAGGGTTTGCACCTATATTTGCCTCTTTTAATGCTTTTTCTATTAACGGAATTGCATTTTGATCCCAGGCCTGAATAACTATCTGGGAAGGCTCAGGTATTGTTATTGTTGCAAGCTGTTTTATTGGCATCTCAACGCCATAATAATCAACTTTTATATTTTCAACTATTGCTGTTGATGCTCTTGATGTTCTAATACCTGCAAGTTCTTCTTTAAATTTTTCAACTGCTTTTTTCATTCTGGATTCTGCATCTTTGAGATATTCCTGTATCATCCCATCCTCCTTAATACTGATAAAGACTAATATTTTATTATAGCTTAAAATTTGGTAGAGGGTTTCTGCGAATGAAAATTAAGGTAGGGTTATTTAACGACAGAACCTATAGGCTCCCCAAGAAGAATTTTCATAAGGTTTCCTTTTTTCTTTATATTGAAAACTATGATTGGAAGGTTGTTTTCCATACAAAGTGTTAATGCTGTGTGATCCATAACTTTGAGATTTTTATTTATTACATCAAGATAAGAGATTTCTTTAAGGAGTTTTGCATCAGGGTGTTTTACAGGGTCTTTGTCGTATATGCCATCAACTTTCGTTGCTTTTAATAAAACATCTGCTTTTATTTCTGTAGCTCTAAGGGCACCTGTTGTATCAGTAGTAAAAAATGGGCTTCCTGTCCCTGCTGCAAATATTACTATTCTTCCTTTTTCAAGGTGTCGTATAGCCCTTCTTCTAATATAAGGTTCAGCTATCTGCCTCATTTCTATGGCAGACATTACTCTGGTTGGGACATCTTTTTTCTCAAGGATATCCTGAAGTGCAAGGGCATTTATTACAGTGGCAAGCATTCCCATATAGTCTGCTGTTGCCCTATCCATTCCCATTGAGGAGCCTTTTACCCCTCTGAATATATTACCGCCGCCTATTACAATGGCTATTTCTGCTCCTATCTCATAAACAGATTTTATTTCTTCTGCCAGTTCATCAATAAAAAGGGGATCAATCCCGTAGTCTTGATCCCCCATTAACGCTTCACCGGAAAGTTTCAAAAGAACTCTTTTGTATTTGAGTCCCAATTTCTTAGTCTCCGATTTCGTATCTTGTAAATCTTCTTACCTGAATGTTTTCTCCAAGTTTTGCAATGTATTCTTTAATAAGGTCTTCAACTGTTTTCTTATCATCTTTTATGTATGGCTGCTCAAGAAGACAAACTTCTTTAAGGAATTTTTCAACTTTTCCTTCTGCTATTTTTTCTGCAATATGTTCTGGTTTCCCTTCAGCAAGTGCAGCTTCCCTTGCAATTTCCCCTTCTTTTTCTATAACTTCAGGAGGAACTGTATCTCTGCTTACATATTGGGGTTTCATTGCTGCAATCTGGAGTGCCAGCTCGTTTGCCAGCTCTTTGAAAACTTCGTTTCTTGCAACAAAGTCTGTTTCACAGTTGAGTTCCAGTAAAACACCAACTCTTCCACCTGCATGGATATAAGCGTGGATTATACCTTCTTTGGTTTCTCTACCTGCTTTTTTGGCAGCTTTTGCTATTCCTCTTTTTCTGAGAAGCTCAACAGCTTCTTCAAGGTTTCCACCTGTTTCTTCAAGGGCTTTTTTACATTCTAAAACACCTGCCCCTGTCATTTCTCTTAATGTTTTAACTAATTTTGCATCTACTGCCATTATTTAAGCTCCTCCTTTGCTTCTTCAATTTCTTTAGGGAGTTCTTCTTTAACTTCTTTATCTATAGCTTCTTCTAAAGCTTCTTCTTTTTCAGGAGCATTTGCCCCGTGGACTCCTGATTCAACAACACTTACTTCAGCAACTCCTTCTTCCTGAGCTTTTCTGAGCATTTCTGCTTCTACACTTTCAATCTCTCCAGCTTCAGATACAGTTGCTTCTCTCACAGATTTTCCTTCAAGAACTGCATCTGCTATTTTTGTTGTGATCAGGTTGATAGCTTTTATAGCGTCATCGTTTCCTGGAATTGGGTAATCTATAAGGTCTGGGTCACAGTTTGTATCTGCTATTGCAACTACAGGAATTCCTAATTTTTTAGCTTCTTTTACAGCTAATTCTTCCCTGACAGTATCAACGATATATAAGATATCAGGGATTCTTTCCATATCCTTGATTCCACCAAGGATTTTTTCTAATTTTTCTTTTTTCTTTTTAAGCTTTACAACTTCCTTTTTAGGAAGAATTTCAAAAGCACCTTCTGCTTCCATTCTTTCAAGTTTTTTCAGTTTATCAATGGATTTTCTGACTGTTTGGAAGTTTGTAAGCAGTCCTCCAGGCCATCTTTCGTTGATGTAAAAAGCTCCACATCTTTCAGCCTGTTCTTTGATAATTTCCTGTGCCTGTTTTTTTGTTCCAACAAACAGGATTGTGGCTCCGTTTGCAACTTCATCCCTTACATATTCCCATGCTGTTTTAAATAGAGGGATTGTTTTTGCAAGGTCAATGATATGGATCCCGTTTCTTTTTGTAAAGATGTAAGGAGCCATCTTGGGATTCCATCTTCTTGTCTGGTGACCGAAGTGCACTCCTGCTTCCAGGAGTTCTCTCATTGTAATTTCAAATGGCATAATACTACCTCCTAAGGGTTTATTCTTCCGCCTCCCAAAAACCACAAAGGGCAACCCTTTTGCAGCGGGAAGCGTGTTTATTTGACTGTGATTAAAAACTTAAATAATATATCATATCTATCAAATAAATACCAGTGGTTTAAGGATAAAAATTGAAAATACTATATAGATATCTATACAAAAAACTAACAATTTATCTGCTAATTATAATTCCATCTTTCTCTATTGTTGCTATACTGGTGGAACTTATTGAACTGCTCAGGAAGGCAAAAAATCTGGATTTTTCCGCAATTGCACTGTATACCTTATACCAGCTTCCTGAAAAGATTTACTATATTTTGCCTATTTCTGTTGTGATTGCCTTTTTTCTGCTTGCAAAAGACCTGATAAACCGCAGAGAGATATATCCAATTTTACTAAACGGGATTTCCTTGAAAAAATTAGGAACAATAATCTTTATTTTTCCTGTTCTTCTATCCTTTGTCCAACTTGCTAATCTTGAATTTGTAATGCCAAAGGCAAAAATGAAAGCACAGGAGGTTTACCTTTTTTTAAAAAACAGACCTCAAAATGAGCCTCTTATTGCTTATAACTCATGGGTAACAATAGACAAAAGAACTTTTATGTACTTTGGTTTTTTAGACCTTAGAAAAAAGGTCGGAAAAAATATAGTTATTATCAAATTCAATAAAGATTTTGACCCTGTCTTAAGAATAGAAGGTTCTAATTTTAATGTTGAGGAAAAGGTAAAAATAAAAAATGCCAAGATAATTGATCTTAAAAGCTTTACAGACTTTACAATCAAAAAATTTCCTGAATATAGTTATGATAAAAAATTAGATTTAAATAGCTTTAAAAAATTAATAAAAATCAAAAAACCTGTCTCAATTAGACAATATTATAAAGTCGCAAAAATTGCAGAAAAGTTTGGTCATCCAGCATCTTTATATTGGAGTAAATTTTACTCTAAATTGGCCACTGTAGTATCCCCGTTTATATTGGGATTTGTGGTTTACCCTTTGTTATGGAGCAGAAAAAAATATGTTATTGGAGTAATTGCAGGACTTATAGTTGTTTATTGGTATGCAACAGCATTTTTAACATCTATAGCTTCAACAAATGTTATACCGTTTTATGCTATATTTTCTGTGGATATTGTGTATCTGGTTATTGGAGCTTTATTGTTTAAAAAGTTGAAATTCAGTGAGCTTTAGGATATGAACCAAGTATTTTGAAAAATGGTGATAATTCGTTTAACTCATTAAGAGCATTTTTTACCTTCTCTTCGCTTATATGACCTTCTATATCTGTGAAAAATATATAATCCCATGCTTCCTTTTTTGATGGACGGGATTCTATTTTAGTCATATTAATTCCATGTTTATAAAGTGGTTCAAGGGTTTTGTAAAGTGCCCCTACCTGATTTTTCAGGGAAAAGACAAATGTGGTTTTATCATTTCCTGTTGGTGGAGGAATGTCTTTGCCTATGATTAAAAATCTTGTGTAATTATGGGTATGTCTATCTATTTTCCTTTCTATTATATGGAGACCGTAAATATCTGCTGCTGCTTCACTGGCAACAGCTGCTGCTTCATAATCATCCTTTGCCATTTCGGCAGCCTTTGCCGTTGATTCTACTTCAATAAGCTGTGCCTGTGGTAGATTTTTCATCAGCCATTCCCTGCATTCTGCAAGGGCGTGTCTGTGGGAGTAAACCCTTTGAATTTCATTGATATTTGGGTTAATACCCATTAGATGTAGTGATATTTCAAGTATTACTTCCCCTGTGATTTTTAACGGATAATCAACAAGCAGGTCAAGGGTATAATTGACTATTCCTTCTATTGTGTTCTCTACAGGAACCACACCAAAATCTGCTTTTTCTTTTGTTATTTCTTCAAAAACATCCTTTATTGTTTGAACAGGTATAAATTCTACAGCCTGTCCAAAATGTTCCATTGCAGCTTGATGGGTAAATGTTGCTCTAGGTCCCAGATATGCAACTTTTAGATTTTCTTCTGTTGAGCGGCAGGCGGATATAATTTCTCTAAAAACAGGTTTTATGTAATCTGTGGGAAATATTTCCCCATATTTTTTGTTAAGTTCTTCAAGCCTCTGGAATATAGCCTGTTCCCTGCTTGGAACGTATATAGGTAGTTTATGCTCTTTTTTTATCTCTCCTACTTCTTTGGCAAGCTGTGCCCTCTTATTGAGAAGTTTTAATATCTCCTCATCTATCTGGTCTATCTGAATTCTAAGCTGTTGAAGCTTCTGCTTGTAATCCATTTATACCAGATTCCTCTGAACAATATCAAAAAGTATTTTGTGGATTTCCTTACCACCGGCTACAACGTTTCCGTCCAATTCTCTGGTGCCATTAAAATTTGTAAATATTCCTCCTGCCTCTTCTACCAGTAAAACTCCTGCTGCTATATCCCACACAGAAAGTTTCATTTCAAAAAATCCATCAAAAACTCCTTCTGCAGTCATAGCCAGGTCAACTGCAGCAGCTCCCGGTCTTCTAACAGCAGAAAAAGTAATCATAGCTTCTCTAAATGCTTTTAGATAGATGTCTATCTCCTCTTGATGTCTGAAAGGGAAACCTGTTGCTATAACAGCCATGTCAGCTGGACGGTCTGACACTGAGATTTTTGTGCCATTCATATAAGCACCATAGCCTCTCCCAGCCCAATAAAGTTTATCTAACATGGGGATATATATTGCACCGGCAATAATTTCCTTATCTTTTTCCAATGCTACAGAAACAGCAAATATCTCAAATCCATTAATATAATTTTTGGTTCCATCAAGTGGATCTACTATCCATCTGTATTCGCTGTTTTTTGAACCTGAAGTTCCTTCTTCTTCTCCCAGAAAGCTATGATCCGGATATACAGACAGAATAAAGTTTTTTATTCTTTCTTCTGAAAGTTTATCCACATAGGTTACAAAATCTTTTTTAGCTTTATATTCAACATCTTCCCGTTTTATCTTTTTAAAATTTTCCTTCAGGATATAGCCACCTAAAACGGCAGCTTCCTTTGCTGTTTGGATAAAATTCCGTAAATCCACTACTATTCTCCGGTTTTTCTTGTTATTGCTTCAAGACATGGAAGTTGCTTTCCTTCAAGAAGTTCCAGAAAAGCACCACCACCTGTTGAAATGTAGCTTATATCATCTACAACACCAGCCTTATGAATTGCATAGTCTGTATCTCCACCGCCCGCTATAGACAGAGCCGGAGATTCAGCTATTGCATGGGCAAGGGCAAATGTTCCATATTTGAATTTTTCCAGTTCAAAAACGCCCATTGGACCGTTCCATATAATTGTTTGAACATCCTTGAGAATTTCTTTAATAAGGGTAGTTGAAGCATGTCCAATATCAAGCCCCATCCAGCCTTTTGGGATTTCCTGCCATGCAACCTCAATAACAGGAGTTTGTTCAGAAACAGCCTGCCCACAGATAAAATCAACGGGCAGATAAAACTTAACCCCTAATTGTTTTGCTTTTTCTATAACTGATAAAGCCTCATCAAACATATCTTCTTCAACAAGGGAACTCCCCACATCATATCCCTGAGCTTTCAGAAAAGTAAATGCCATAGCTCCGCCAATAAAAATCTTATCCACTTTATCTAAAAGATGTGTTATCACTCCAAGTTTTGAGGAAACCTTTGAACCACCCAAAAATGCAACAACAGGTCTTTGTGGGTTAACAAGGGCTTTTTCAAAATATTTAAGTTCCCTTTCAAGCAAAAAGCCCATAACTACAGGCTGGATATAATCCTTTATTCCATACATTGATGCATGTTTTCTGTGGCATGTTCCAAAGGCATCTATAACATAAATATCAGCAAGGGAAGCAAGGGCTTTCGCAAATTCAGGGTCATTTTTTTCTTCACCTGGATGAAATCTGAGGTTCTCAAGGAGAACAACATCCCCTTCTTTCATTGAGTTTACCGTTTCTTCAACATCTGGGCCTATACAATCGGGTAAAAACTTAACCTCTTTCTCAAGAAGCCTTTCAAGTCTTTTTGCCACAGGATAAAGAGAGTATTTGGGATTTCTTTCCCCTTTAGGTCTTCCAAGGTGGGAACCAAGTATTATCTTTGCTCCCCTATCTATAAGGTAATTTATTGTAGGAATAGTTTCTCTTATTCGGACATCATCGACAATATTTCCATGTTCATCAAGGGGAACATTGTAATCAACACGGACAAAAACTCTTTTTCCTGAGACATCAACATCTTCCAGTGTCATATATCCGTTGAACATTTTGCCCTCCTAAAATGGTAAATCGTCCTCTCCTTCACTTTCACCTTCTATTCCACCTAAAATATCCCAATCTCCTGCATCAATGCCCCTTATTTTTAGGGCTGTTTGTCTAAGGAGTTCAAGATAACTTGCTATCTCTTTAAATGCTTCAAGCATTGATGAGAGTTTTATTATTTCATCCTCCGAAAGCTGTCCTTTATGCGTTCTAAGTGCTCTTTTTATTGCAGCTTTAGTTATTACAATCTCACCGGTTTTTTCCTGCCATTCACTCCAGAACTCATTTGTCCCTAATGGACTTTTGACTATAAATCTCTCCAAGTTAGTAAGCTCCTGTGTCAGAAGCATATCAAAAGAAGAAATCTCTTTTTTCATATTTTAAAGACCTCAGTAAATATTGATATTATTGGTTTCTAAAACGGTTCATTGCATCTTTTATAATGAACCCAAGAACTACTATAAAAAATATAACAAAGCCTATAGCAGATATTACTGCTGTAATTGGTTCGTGGTGCATTTTTCACACCTCCTTAGTCTATCCAGTAGTTAGGTGCTTCTTGTGTTATATAAACATCATGGGCATGGCTTTCTCTAAGACCTGCATTTGTGATTTTTATGAATTTACCGTTTTGTTGCAAGTCTTTTATAGTTCTGCTTCCTGTATATCCCATACCTGACCTGAGACCACCAACAAGCTGGTAAACAATATCAGATAAAGGCCCTTTAAATGGTATTCTTCCTTCAATTCCTTCAGGAACAAATTTTTCAACATTCTCCTGTGAATATCTATCTGATGAAAATCTTGCTTTCATTGCTCCAAGGGAACCCATTCCCCTATAGACTTTATATGCTCTACCCTGATAGAAAATTCTTTCTCCTGGGGATTCTTCTGTTCCTGCAAATAGGGAACCAAGCATTACTGTGTCTGCTCCTGCAGCTATTGCTTTTACTATATCCCCTGAGTATCTGATACCTCCGTCTGCTATTACCGTTTTTCCGTATTTATGGGCAACCTCGGCACATTTTGCCACAGCTGTGATTTGTGGAACACCGATTCCTGCAACTACCCTTGTTGTGCATATAGAACCGGGGCCAACTCCAACTTTAACTGCATCAACACCAGCTTTTATTAAATCCTCGGCTGCTTCTCCTGTGGCAATATTTCCACCTATTATATTAAGTTCTGGATATTCTCCTCTTATTTTTTCAACTGTTTTTAAGACCCTAACTGAATGTCCATGAGCTGTGTCAACAACAATAACATCAACTCCTGCCTCAACCAGTGCTGCAACTCTATCCATAGTGTCAGGTCCAGTTCCAACAGCTGCACCGACTCTGAGCCTCCCAAGCTCATCTTTGCATGCATTTGGATATTGTTTTCTTTTAACAATATCTTTTATGGTAATAAGTCCTTTTAAATGCCCTTCTTCATCAACAACAGGGAGTTTTTCTACTTTGTGTTTTTGGAGAATTTCCATGGCTTCTTCAAGGGATGTTCCCTCTTTCGCTGTGATTAATGGGGCTTTTGTCATAAATTGTGACACAGGTTTGTTATAATCCTTTTTATGTAAAAATCTAAGGTCTCTGTTTGTGAGAATTCCTATTAGTTTTCCTTCGTCATCTACTACCGGAACACCGGATATTTTGAAATTAGACATAATTTCAAGTGCTTCTTTTACAGTCTGGTCAGGTTTGATTGTTACAGGTTCTGTTATCATCCCTGACTCAGCTTTTTTAACCCTCTCAACCTCTTTCATCTGGTCTTCAATTGACATATTCCTGTGGATTATTCCTATTCCGCCTTCTCTGGCAAGTGCAATAGCAAGCCTGTGTTCAGTAACAGTGTCCATTGCTGCAGAAACAATTGGGATATTAAGTTTTATTTTTGGTGTTAGATAAGAACTAACATCTGCTTCGTGGGGAAGAACGTCAGATTTCTGAGGCAATAAAAGAACATCATCAAAGGTAAGGGCTTCCTCTATGGTTAATTCATTAAACATGTATATTTTTGACCTCCTGTTTAAAGGATTTTGAGTTATTTATGAAATTTTATCTATTTTATCATTATTTTCAATAACTGTGTATATTTGAATAACTTTTGAGTAGTTTAAAGAGCCAAACATGAGCAAGGTCAATACTTTTTTATGAAACTGTATTTTATATTATAATTATTACTCTATATTTCCTCGGAGGTCTACAAATTGGCAAAAGTAAAAGCATTAAGATGTAAAGAATGTGGCAAAGAGTATCCAATAGAACCTATTCATGTATGTGAGTTCTGTTTTGGACCACTGGAAATTGAATATGACTATGATGAAATTAAACAAAATATTTCCAGAGAAAAAATTGAAAAAGGGCCAAAAAGCCTGTGGAGATATATAGACCTTTTACCTGTTGATAACCCAACAGTAGGTTTGTCTGCAGGATTTACACCACTTATTAAAGCTGAAAAACTTGGAAGAGAATTAGGATTAAATAATCTTTATATAAAAGATGATTCTGTAAATCATCCAACACTTTCCTTTAAAGACAGGGTTGTTGCTGTTGCTCTGTCTAAGGCTAAAGAATTTGGGTTTGATACAGCTGCATGTGCTTCCACAGGTAACCTTGCAAACTCTGTTGCGGCAAACGCAGCTGCTTCAGGAATGAAATGCTATGTGTTCATCCCTGCAAATCTGGAAACAAACAAAATAATAGGTTCACTGGTATTTAATCCAACAGTTGTTGCCGTTGAAGGAAACTATGATGATGTCAACAGGTTATCTTCCGAGGTGGCAAATGAGTTTGGTTGGGCTTTTGTTAACATAAATGTAAGACCATTCTACTCAGAAGGTTCAAAAACACTGGCATTTGAAGTTGCAGAACAGCTTGGATGGAAAGCTCCCCAAGCTGTAGTGGCTCCTTTGGCATCAGGTTCTTTATATACAAAAATCTGGAAAGGCTTTAATGAGCTAAAAACAGTAGGCCTTATATCCGACAATCCTCCGAGAATGTATGGAGCACAGGCTGCAGGATGTAGCCCTATTTACAAAGCATTTAAAGAAGGTAGAGACTGGATAATACCGGAAAAACCTGACACAATTGCAAAATCAATAGCTATTGGAAACCCTGCTGATGGTCCTTATGCAGTAAAAGTTGCCAGAGAAAGTAACGGTGATATGGAAATAGCAACAAATGAAGAAATAATAGAAGGTATGAAATTACTTGCTGAAACAGAAGGTATTTTCACAGAAACTGCAGGTGGAACAACTATTGCTGTTCTGAAAAAGTTCGCAGAAAAAGGGGCTTTTGACCCAGATGAGATTGTTGTTGCATATATAACAGGAAATGGATATAAAACTATGGAAGTGCTGGAAGGTCATCTAAATCAGCCAATACATATAAAACCTTCTCTACATGAGTTCAAAGAAAAAGTAATTGGAATAAAGGTTTAAAGGAGGAAAAATAAATGGCAGTAACAGTTAGAATACCAACAGCTTTAAGAAGGGTGACACAGGGACAAGGTGAAGTTCAAGTAGAAGCTTCTACAATTGCAGAACTTATTGATGCTCTTGAAAAGGAATTCCCAGGAATAAAAGAAAGACTTGTTGAGGAAAATGGAGAAATTAGAAAGTTTGTAAACTTTTTTGTTAATGATGAAGATATCAGATTTTTAAAGGGAAAAGATACTGAGCTTAAAGATGGAGATGTTGTTGCAATAATTCCAGCTATTGCAGGGGGACTGGAGGTCTAATATGGAATCCATAAAGCTAAAGCTTATCTATCCTGAAGATAAGATAAAAGAGCCTATTCTCAGCCGTGTATGTAAAAATTTTGATGTTGAAATAAACATAAGAAAGGCCAATGTAACGGATACTATCGGCTGGCTTGAGCTGGAATTAACCGGGGATGAAGACCAGATTGAAGAAGCAATCAAATATATGGAGGCACAGGGAATAGAAGTTTCACCACTGGAAGGACAGGTTTTTATGGAGTAAATAAAAAGTGGTGGAAAAAATAGCAGTAGTTGATATAGGGACATATTCTACCCGTCTTTTGATATCTGCAGTTCATATAAAAGACACCCTTGAGGAAACACTTGATAGTATAGAGGATATCCTGTCTGTCGGTAGAATTACAGCTTTAGGCAGGAAACTTAAAGAGACAGGATATCTGCAGGAAGAAGCAATTAATGAGGTTTTATCCACTTTAAAAGAATACGTCCTTATAGCCAAAGAATACGGTGTCAAAGAAATTTATGGATACGCCACACAGGCCTGTAGAGAGGCAAAAAACGGTGATGAATTACTTGAAAAGATTAAACAACTGGGAATTGATGTCCAGCTAATCTCAGGAGAAGAGGAGGCTTATTTATCCTTTCTTGCAACTGCTTATGGTGTTAAGCCCCAATCTGATTTTGTTGTTATAGACCAGGGAGGTGGAAGCACTGAGTTTGTTTATGGACAAAAAAATAATGGATACCAGATAAAAGACTCTATTTCTTTCCCATTTGGTATTGTTTCCCTTACAGAAAGATTTATAAAGTCTGACCCCCCCAAAAAAGAAGAATTAGAAAATATGAGGCAGTTTATACTGGAATATCTCCAAAAGATTAAAAACTATTCATCTGCACAACAGTTCATAGGTCTGGGTGGAACAATAACCACAATTGCTGCACTGGAAAAACATGTTTTCCCATATAATTCAGCAAAAGTCCATAAAACAGTTCTCTCCAGAGAAGCTGTTAAAAAATGGCTTGATAAGCTGTCTTCAATGACAATAGAAGAGAGAAAATCAATTCCTATAATTGAGGATAAAAGGGCGGAAGCAATAGTTTCTGGGCTGGTAATATTTGATACAGCTCTTGACTTTTTCAAAAAAGATAGCATTACTGTTAGTGATTGGGGTCTCAGGCACGGGGCTGTAATTAAAAAAATAATGGAGAAATTTAATGGTTGAGATACTAAGTATAGGTCTTGGGTTTAGTCTTACAACGGTTTTTATATTTTCACTGGGATTTTTATATTTTCTGGACTACAGATTTAGAAACAATGGACAGAACCACCTGTTTTATATATCCCTTGGTGCTTTGAGTTTATTAATCCTTTTGATTGCTTTAATAATGCTTGGTAAAACAATAATTTACAATACTTTTCTATATAGTCATAAAGATACTGCATTTAGATTTTTGACTGTCGGAATTATTTTTGGATTGATTACTTTCCCTTTTGTTTTGAGAAATTCAACAAAAGTTTTCCTCAGATTATAAAGGCCTGATATATACAGGTTCCAGTTTCATTGGATCTTCTTTTTGCTGATGTTTTAGGGCTAAAAATGCTCCCTCAGTGGATAAATCCTCAATATCATGGATAATGTTATTCCCATGGATATCTAAATTCTTTACCACAACAAGATTTTCAGGGATTTCCTTTTTAAATTCGTTTATTTTTATCAATCTAATTTCTGATATCCAGGTTATATCGGAAATATCTGACCGGAAATCTGCAACATAACACTCGCCTTTGCCTGCATTAATAGCAACAGTAATATTACCTTTATGGGCTCTATATTTATAAGCCATTGCCTCAAGTGAGCCAAATACGTATATTGGAATATTAAGGGAATATGAAATTGTTTTGGCAACAGTAATACCGACTCTGAGCCCTGTATAACTTCCAGGGCCTTTATTTACAGATACAGCATATAAAATCGAGGGGGAGTATCCAAGCTGGTTAAAAATTATATCTATTTTTTCCATAAGGAGTTCGGAAAATGGTTTTAATTTATGGTAAACCTGCTTCACAACAAGCTTATGCCCATCTATCAAAGATATTCCCAAGTTCTCCGAATAGGTATCTATTGAGATTAACATCTTATATACCCGATTATGAATTACGAATATTATTAAATAATTAACAGATTATACCGAAAAGATTAAGCAGAAGGAAGAAGGAAGTGGATGAAAAAAAATTAAGGAAATTGATAGAAGAAAAATTAGGAAATCTGAAGGAAGAGGATATTCAAAAAATAGAAAAATATCTTTCAGAGGAGAAAAAATTGAGAAGACAGAAGATTGAAAGGATTAAAGAAATGATTGAAAAAGGCCAGTATAATGTTCCACCAGAAAAAGTAGCAGAAAAAATACTTGAATACCTTAAGAAAAAGAGCTAAAAAGTTTTAATTTTTTGTATGTTTCAACAACAGCAGAAATTGCTTTAATAATTTCTTCTTCCTCTGTATAAAAACCAAAAGAAAATCTCACTCCAGACAGGGCATCTTTTTCAGAAAAACCATAGGCAAGCAAAACATGTGATGGCATTGGACTACCTGTCGAACAGGCAGAACCAGAGGATACATCTATACCTTTTCTGCCTAAAGCCACAACCATTTCTTGACCTGTAACCTCGGGAAATAAAACGGTGGTTATATACGGAACTTTGTTATTTTCAGAAACCACTTTTATTTCAGGGATATTTTCTCTGAGACCATTTATTAGTAATTTTTCCAGCTTTTTAAACTTTTCCCATAGATTTTTTTTATTTTCTATCCAATTTTGTGTAGCCTCTTTTAAAGCTATAGCCTCAACAACATTTTCCGTCCCTGAACGAAAGCCATTTTCCTGACCACCCCCGTGAAGTAAAGGGGTTATATCAATGTTTTTATTTATTTTCAGTAAACCAATACCTTTAGGTGCATTAATTTTATGGCCTGAAACAGAAAAGAAATCCAGATATTTAAAGGGAATATCTATTTTTCCGAAACTCTGGACAATGTCAGAAAAAAATGGAACTTCTTTTTCTCTGCATATTTTTCCTATCTCAGCTATATCCTGAATAACTCCTGTTTCGTTGTTAACATGGATTGTTCCGACAAAAAGGGTTTTCGGATTTATTATTTTCTTAAGATGGTCTAAATCTATCTTCCCCTGACTATCAATTTTCAGGAAATCTACTTTATATCCCTTTTTTGCCAGATATTTTACTGGCATCAGGACAGATTTATGTTCTATAGGGGAAATTACGATATGTTTTTTCTCCGGATTGCTTTCAGCCAATCCTTTTATTATGGTGTTATTACTCTCCGTAGCACAGGAAGTAAATATAACTTCTTCCTCATCTAAACAGTCTATTAGACCGGCAAAATATCTTCTTGCTTCTTCAAGGGCAATTCTGCTTTTTTGACCGTCAGGATGAAGAGAGTTTGGATTGGCAAAATACTCCTTAATCCATTTGCTCTGGTTATTTATAATCTCCTCAAAAACCGGTGTTGTTGCTGCGCTATCCAGATAAATCATGACTTCTATTATAAGACTTTAAGTAGATAAAAAACAAAGGGAACGGTTATAAAACTTGCCAGTATCCCCACCCCGACTGCAGAAACTGCAAGGTCTTTGTCAAGACCTGCCCCAATCACAAAAATAGAAGCAAGAACCATAGGAGGCATTGCTATCTCTATAACGGCAGACTGCCACTGGGTATTTATAGTTACACCTATTAAATGGAGAAACAGCACAAATAGAACCGGAACAAGTATCATCTTTATAAAAATCACAATTGAAATATCCCTTATCCTTTCCTTTACACTGGAAAATTTAAGGTTTATCCCTACAGAAAATAGGGCAAGGGGAATAACCGTCATGCCTATCATCTTCAGGCTATCCAAAACAAAATCCGGTATATAAAAATTTTTAATAAAAAATGCAAATATTATCGCTATAAAAGGCGGGAAGGTGATTATCCTCTTTATATCCACAGAAAAATCTCCTTTATCCTGTCCATAAGCCAGTATAAAAGGAGATATCAAAGATACCGGCAAAAATGAGGAGAACTGGTCAAAAACTACGGCATATCTGAGGCCTTCTTCCCCTAAAAAAGCCATCTGATAAGGAAATCCTAAGAAAGATGTATTTCCAAAGGTTGACACCATAATAAAGGAAGCAAGGGTAGGCTTATTAAGTTTAAGGGCTTTACCAATCAAAAAGGAAATAAGAATTGAAAATAAAATTACCCCCCAGCCTGACAATAACACCCATAAAAACGACCACTGGAATTTTAGAAAATACACATTATAAATAACAAGAGCCGGGAAGGAAATATAGATAATAAATTTAATTAAAACCTGTGAGGCATTTTCATCAAATAGCCTAAACTTTCTGGACAGATAACCTGCAGAAAAATATAGCAAAACGGGGAATAAAGCCTTTATCATTTATTCATAAACCTCGCCACAACTTTTGCCCCTATCAAATCTCCCCATACATTTGTTGCCGTTCTGAACATATCCAGAAATCTGTCAACAGCTATTATAAGTGCTATTCCTTCAAGTGGTAGTCCAACTGCAGAAAATACCAGTGTCATAGTAACAAGACCTGCAGAAGGGATACTTGCCGCTCCTATTGCTGCAAGGGTAGCTGTTATAAATATCAAAACTTGCTGAAATAAAGAAAGCTCAATTCCATAAACAGATGCTATAAAAACAGCCGCTACAGCTTCATATAAAGCTGTTCCATCCATATTGACTGTTGCACCAAGGGGAAGAATAAATCCGGCAATTTTTTTATCGATCTTTGCCTTTTCTGTTGCCACCTCCAAAGAAACAGGTAAAGTGGCAGATGAAGAACAGGTAGAAAATGCAATCAGTAGAGCTTCCCTAACCTGTTTAAAATATTTAAATGGATTTACCTTACCAAATATATAAGCAATCAGCCCCAGATTTATAACTGCATGTATAAATATACCTATCAAAACAACAACAACATATTGCCACAAGGAAATAATCACTCCTATCCCTTTATCAGCCACCACATATCCGATTAAAGCAAATACACCCACAGGAGAAAGGGCTATAATCCATCTGGCAATTTTTAAAAATGCATCATTTGCCCCGTCAAAAAATTTGACTATGATTTCTTTTTTTCTATTGGCAAGTCCCACAACAGCTATGGCGAATAAAATAGAGAATATAATCACATGGATGGCTTTTCCTTCTGCAAAACTTTTAAAGATATTAGAAGGTATCAGGTTGTTTATAAAGCTCTCCCATGTAAAATGATTTACCTTTATAGTTTCTGATGACTGGGAAATATTAGAAACATCAAAATGGATAATATTCGTTATGATAATTCCTGTTAAAACAGCCAGCGCTGTTGTAGATACATAATACAAAAATGCTTTTATCCCAAGGTCTTTTAAATCTTCAGACGAAGAAAGGGAAGCAATACTTATAAAGATAGATACAAAAATAAGGGGAATAACAATCATCTTTAAAAGATTAAGGAAAACATCACCTATAACCTTTAAATTTAGCATAAGTTCCGGAATATATATGCCTGCAATAATTCCCAGAACTATTCCTAAAACGGTTAAATTTTCTACTGTTAAGAACTTCCTCATATTTTGCCTCTTATCTATTTTTGCAATATTATATATTGTCTGACAAAAAGCAGGGTTATTGATATGAAATGGATTATTATATTGATGTTTGTGCTTTATCTTGCAACAATGATATTTCTTGTTTATATCCGTTTAAGACCTGCATTAAAACAGGAGAAAGAGGATGAAAAGGATATATGATTTTCTAAAGAAAATATCAGAAGAAAAAGGATATGACTTTTTTATATATGAAAAAACCAATGAAATATGGGTAAGCGGTTATAAAGACGGATTAAAATTTGACCTTGTTGTGAAACCTGTTAGAAAATATCAGGTAAAGGTTATTTACGAAAAGCCTGATGAGAGAAGAGTTGCACTGTTTAACAATAAAAATGATGCATATAATAGATTAAAAAAGATTTTTGCAGAAGAAACACAGGAACAATCTGAAGAACAGCCTGTTGAAACAGTTTGAAAAATCCTAATAAATTCCTATAATTCCTGAAAAAATATTTACTGGAGGTAAAATGAAACTTAATGTAGGTATTGTGGGACTTCCTAATGTTGGAAAATCAACAATTTTTAATGCATTAACAGAAACAGCAAAGGCAGGAGTGGCAAACTATCCATTCTGCACAATAGACCCAAATGTTGGAATAGTTAATGTTCCAGATGAAAGGTTGTATAAACTGGCAGAATTAGAAAACTCCCAGAGAATAGTCCCTGCAACAATTGAGTTTGTTGATATTGCTGGACTTGTTAAAGGTGCAAGTAAGGGGGAAGGGCTTGGAAACCAGTTTCTTGCAAATATAAGAAATGTATCAGCGATAGCTCATGTTGTTAGATGTTTTGAGGATAGCGACGTTGTTCATGTTGAAGGCTCCGTAAATCCTGTAAGAGACGCAGAAATTATTGAAACAGAGTTAATACTGGCAGACCTTCAAACAGTTGAAAGAAGACTTGAAAAGGTATCAAAACCTGCCAAATCAGGTAATAAAGAGGCCAAATTTGAAGTTCAGGTTCTGGAAAAAGCAAGAAAAATCCTTGAAGAGTTAAAACCTCTAAGAACCCATTTAGACCAGTTTGAAGAGGAAGAGCTGGAATATCTGAGAAAAACATTATTCCCTCTTACAATAAAGCCAATTATGTATGTTGCAAATATAAATGAGGAAGACCTTCCTGATGGGGAAGGAAATCCACATGTTCAGGCGATAAAAGAGAAAGCAAAAGAGGAAAATGCACCTGTGGTTGTTTTATGCGGAAAGGTTGAACAGGAACTTATAGAAATTCCAAAGGAAGAGAGAAAAGAGCTTTTAGAGGCCTATGGCCTTGAGGAACCGGGACTGAACAAAATGATAAGAACAGGGTATAACTTGCTTGATTTAATTACGTATTTTACAGCCGGTGAAAAAGAAGCAAGGGCATGGACTATCAAAAGGGGCACAAAAGCACCACAGGCAGCAGGAGAAATACATTCTGATTTTGAAAGGGGATTTATTGCTGCAGAGGTTATAAACTACGATGATCTTATAAAAGTTGGCTCACTTCAAAAAGCAAAGGAACAGGGTCTTCTCAGGATTGAAGGTAAAGACTATGTTGTTCAGGATGGGGATGTAATACATTTCAGATTTAATGTATAAATGATAGCCTTTTTATCAGTTTTAATCGGATGGATAGTTCAGGGGCTCATAGGACTTGGCTCCGGGATTATATCCACCGCTATTTTACTTTTCTTTTTTAATGCCAAAGAGGTTGTTGTATCCCTTTCTATTATTGCCCTTACAGGCACAGTTTATCTCAGCTGGAAAAATTACAGAAGGAATTTTTTCCTGAAAGAAATTTTCATTTTGTCTGTTTTTTCTTTTATCGGTGCAGGTATAGGAAGTTTTTTACTGGAAAGGTTAAATCCAAAGGATGTAGAGTTAATCTTCGGTATTGTTATTGCTTTGACAGGAATTTATGATTTTTATTCCCAGAAGAAAAAAATTTTTATTCACAGCAAACATAAAACTATTTTTGGTGTATTTACAGGAACCTTTGGCGGTATTATATCAGGACTTATCGGTGGTGCTGGACCTCTGTATGCCCTTTATTTAAATCAGACAATCCATAATAAAAATGATTTTAAGTTTATCATCTCCTTTGTGTTTGCCATTTTGAATGTGGAAAGGATTATATTTTATCTGCTGTCTCCAGAACTAAGGAGTCTATTTAACTGGGAAATTGTCGTTCCCGGGCTGGCAGGTGTTGTTATCGGTGCTTATCTGGGGGATTATTTAACTGGAAAGCTTTCAACCCAGAGATTTAAGGAACTGGTATCTTTGAGTATAACTGTTTTTGGAATTTATTTTATTCTAAAGTCACTCTGATTACTTCATCTATTGTGGTTATACCTTTCAGGGCTTTCATTACAGCATCCTGTCTGAGAGTTTTCATTCCTTTTTCCAGTGCAACCCTTTTAATTTCTTCTGTAGATCTTTTTTCAATCAGCATTTGCTTTATATCTTCATCAACCTTAAGTAGTTCATGTATTCCTGTTCTTCCTTTATATCCTGTGAAATTGCATACTTTACAACCCATACCTTTGTAAACTTTTGTTTCCTCTGTAATATCAAATCCTGCATTTTTTATAATTATTTCCTCTTTTTTGGAAGGTTTATATTCTGTTTTACAGTTGTAACATATTTTTTTGACAAGACGCTGGGCACATATAAGAAGAAGGGAGTCTGCCAATAAATAGCTTTCTATTCCCATTTCCTCAAGCCTTGTTATTGTTGAAACTGCATCATTGGTGTGTAAGGTAGAGAAAACCAAATGTCCGGTCAGAGATGCTTCAACAGCTATTCTTGCAGTCTCTATATCCCTGATTTCCCCTACCAGCATAACATCAGGGTCATGTCTCAAAAATGCTTTAATTGCTTTTGCAAATGTGTAACCTGCAGATGGGTTAATGCTGGTCTGAACAATTGAACCGCCGAGGGTATACTCAACAGGGTCTTCAACGGTTATAATTTTTTTCTCAGGGGTATCTATCTCTTTTAATGCTGAGTAAAGGGTAGTTGTTTTACCTGAGCCTGTAGGACCCACGTGAAGAATAATTCCGTAAGGTTTCCTTATGGCTTCTCTATAAAGGGCAAGATGCTCCTCAGAAAAACCAAGCTTTTCAAGGTCTAAAATGGCCCCTTCCTTTAAAAGAAGCCTCATAACAAGGTCTTCACCATAAATAGTAGGCACAGTTGAAACCCTTAAATCCAGTTTTATCTCCGGATTATATCTCTCAAAATTTATACGGGCATCCTGTGGAACCCTTTTTTCATCAATTTTCATATTTGACATTATTTTGTATCTTGTAATTAGAGGCTCATGGGCATACTTAGGCAATATCAGATAATCTGTAAGGTCTCCATCTATTCTCAGTCTTACAATAGAGTTCCTCTCTGTAGGTTGAATATGAATATCAGAAGCATTTTTTTTATATGCATCCTCAATTATTTTATTTGCTAGCATTATAATTGGTGAGGATTTTTCGGTTATTGTTTCTTCTTTTGATATTTCTTCAGATATATCTTCTTTTTCTATTTCAAGAACATTCAGAAGTTCCTCAACCTTTTTCTTTTCTTCAAAAATCAGGTCTATTTTTTCAATAATCTGTTTTTTTGTAGTAACAACAATATCAACCTCAACTATTTCTTTGCCATGTTTCCTCAACCTCTCAACAACTTCATTGATACTGACAACATCTGTAGGCTCTACCATCGCTATTTTAAGAATACCCCCTTCATAGCTAAGGGGTAAAACAAGCCTTTCCTTAAGGAACTCTTTGCTGAATATATTTACTATATCTTCAGGTGGAATGTAGTTTGTAAGCTTATCAAATTTATATCCGAAGTATTCTGCTTTTATCTTTGCAATTTCTTCCTCAGAATATCCTTGCTGGACAAGCATCTGAAGGAGACTTTTCTTCTCTGCTTTTGCTTTTAATTGGTATTCTCTGATTTCTTCCGGAGTAAGTCCTAACCTCTCAATAATTAGGTCTATAAAGCTTTTTTCCGGAGCTGCTCTTTTTATTTTTACCTTCATCTTCACCCGTTGGGATATTTAAAAATTAATGCCAGATAATTAACATTCTTTTTATAAATACACTCCCACTGAATTGGAACTATTTTTACTTTTAGCAGTTCCATATTTATTTCTTCTGAAATCATATTTTCCATTGCAAAATCTATTCTGTTTTTGAATTTTTCAAGGGCAGGTATAACCTCAAATATGCTTTTGTCTTTAATTTCCTCTTCAGAAAATCTAAAACCTATCATTTCCAAAAAAGAAGTGTTCATTTCTTTTATCTTCATATCAGGACTAATTAGAACTATACTTTCAAGGACATTATCCAGTATTGTCTTTTCTATACTTCTTATCATCTCTAAATTACCAAGGGATATAGCTCTATCTATTGCCAGTGCAATCAGTGGTGATAGTTTTTTCAGAATTTCCTCATCTTCTTTGGAAAAATAAGGCTCCTTATTAATAGCCTGAAAAACCCCCAGAAGTTTCCCATCTTTTGTTATAGGCACAGAAAGCATTGATTTTGTTTTCATTCCGGGAATATAAAGCCAGTGGCTATGGTATCTAAGCTCTTTATCCAGTGACATTAGCTCCTTTAGGTTGTGAACATCTTTTATATTTAGAATTTTGCGTGTTATTGCTGTATACCCTGCTATACTATCCTTGGAAACGGGGATTTCAACCCGTTTGTAAGTGCCTTTATCTGCCAGTAAAACTACAGAATTAAGGGTATTATCCTCAGGGTCATATATAAATAAAGAGGCCCTTTCGGCCCCTATGTAATCTTTTATTTTGTCTGAGATACTGATTAATAATTCTTTTAAACTTAAATGGGTAAGCAGCTCTTTGGCAAGCTGATAAATAAAATCTTCCATAATTCACCTGAGATCTTCTAAAAATTCATCAATTTTGTTTATCTCTATCTCCTGTTTTTCCCCTGTGGCTCTTTTTTGAATTTCAACTTTGTTTTCTTTTACTTTTTTACCTACAACTATTCTGTAAGGAATTCCTATCAGGTCAGCATCTTTAAATTTTGCCCCTGGGGACATATCCCTGTCATCATAAAGAACTTCTATCCCTTTTTCTTTTGCCTTCTGGTAAATATTTTCTGCTATATCTTTAATCTGGCTATCTTTTACATTAAGGGCAAGTATCTGGAGTTTGAAAGGCGCAATATTTTCCGGCCATATTATTCCGTTTTCATCATGGTTCTGTTCAACGGCAGCTGCCATTAATCTACTTACACCTATACCGTAACAGCCCATTATTATTGGTTTTTCTCTGCCGTCTTTATCCACAAAATATGCTTTCATTGCCTCTGAGTATTTTGTCCCAAGAAGGAAGATATGACCGACTTCCAGTCCTGTTGTCTCTTTTAAAGGTGATTTACATACAGGACAAGGGTCTCCTTCCCTTGCAGTTGAAAAATCAACGAACTCAACAGGCTTAAAATCCCTTGGAATATTAACATTTATATAGTGATAATCCTTTTCATTTGCTCCAACCACAAAATTATGAAGGTCTTTTACGGACATATCTGCATAAACAGGGATATCTATTCCTATAGGTCCTACAAATCCTTCAACTATTCCGAGTTTTTCCAATTCCTCAGATGTTGCGAGTCTTGTATCTATCACATTGAAATAATTGGCAAGTTTTGTTTCGTTTAACTCTCTGTCTCCCCTTATAACAACAGCAACAGCAGAACCATCATCAAGGATATATACCAGTGTTTTTACAATTTTTTTAGGGCTTACCCCTAAAAACTCAGCCACTTCTTCAACTGATGAAACACCGGGAGTATGAACCTTTTCCAGAGGTTTTTCTTCTTCAGGAGGAAGTTTATCCAGCTCAAACTCATACTTTGCAGCTTCTACATTTGCGGCATATCCGCATTTTTCACAGTAAACAATATGGGCTTCACCGTTTGGAACTTTTACAACAAATTCATGGGAAAATTTACCACCTATAGCTCCTGTGTCAGCCTCAACCATCAAATAATCAAGTCCTAGCTCATCAAATATCTTTTTATAAGTTTCTTTCATTATTTCATAGGATTTAATGGCCATTTCCTCTGATACATCAAAGGAATAAGCATCCTTCATAATAAATTCTCTACCTCTGATAAGACCGTATCTTGGCCTTGCTTCATCTCTGAATTTTGTCTGTATCTGGTAGAAATTTTTAGGTAAGTCTTTATAAGAACGGATATTTTTTCTGACAAGGTCTGTTATTGTCTCTTCATGTGTTGGCCCTAAGGCAAACATTCTACCTTTTCTGTCTTCCACCCTGAAAAGCTCCTTACCGTAAACATCCCATCTACCTGTTTCTTGCCATAGTTCTGCAGGGGTTAATATTGGCAATAGAACCTCAAGGGCTCCTGCCTCATCCATATATTTTCTGATTATGCCTTCTATTTTTTTAAGAACTTTAAATCCTAAAGGTAGATATTCATATAGACCTGCAGCAAGCTGTCTTATAAATCCTGCCCTGACAAGATATATATGACTTGGAACTTCTGCTTCTGACGGTGCTTCTTTTAGTGTAGGCATGAAAAACTGGGATGCTCTCATTTATAAGGAAACCTCCGTTTTTTCTTAGATTATATCAGATTTGAATTTACAAATTAGCCTATTTAAAAACTAAAAAATCTTTTTTTTATCAGTATGTTAATGTAGTTAATGAAAACTAACCGTGGAGGTTCAAATTGAGAGAAAAACCTATTCTTAATTGGTTTTGGGCAGGCCTGGCACTTGCAACAATAAACATTATTGTTTTTATTGTTGAACACAGGCCGATAGGTGCTTCTACAGCATTTCCTTATGTTGGAAATCTGATTTTACCTGTGATTAACAACGAATATCTCCCTGAGATAGAAAAAGCCGGGAGATGGGAAGTATGGTTCCTTGCTGGTGGATTTATCGGTGCAATAATAACTTCATTAATCACAAGGACTTTTAGATTTACATTTACACCTGTTTACTGGGAAAAAAGATTGAAACTTGGAACAAAATCCAGAATAGCCTTTGCATTTTTAGGAGGATTTTTATTGATCTTTGGTGCGAGAATGGCCGGTGGCTGCACATCAGGGCATATGTTCAGCGGTGGAATGCAGCTGGCAGCAAGTTCATTACTTTTTGGAATTTTTGCCTTTGCAGGTGGTTTAATTACAGCACATCTGATTTACAGAAGGAGGTATTCAGATGATTAAGGTTTTTATACTGGGAATGATTTTTGGAGCTATAATGCAGCTTGGATTTCTTGATAGATTGTCTAAGGTTATAGGTGCATTTTTATTAAAGGATTTGACTATTCCAAAAGCTCTTCTTGTGGCAATGGGATTTGGAGCTATTGCTTTATACACACTTAATTATTTTGGGATTATAGATTTTCATATAAAGCCCCTTTATCCTGTAGGTGTTGCTCTTGGTGGTCTAATATTCGGTGTTGGAATGGTAATAGTTGGATACTGTCCGGGAAGTATGCCTGAAGCTGTTGGTGAAGGTAGAATGGATGCACTTCTCGGTATTATATCCGGAATAATCGGCGGTGTTATATTTACGGTTATATATCCTGTTTATCATCATTCTTTCTTACATGGACCAACATTTGGAAATCCATCAATACTTGATTTACTTGGACTTGAAGGACTCGCAAAACTGATTGTGGCTATTGCTCTTGGTATGACTTTCATATTACTGGCATTTTTGATTGATAAACTTGAGAAAAAATATATTCAGAAATAATTAATGGTGGAGTCGGCGGGATTCGAACCCGCGACCTTCGCCATGCCGAGGCGACGCTCTCCCTGCTGAGCTACGACCCCATTTTCTATATATCTATTATACACCAGTTCGTATTATCCGAAAAATATTTTAAAATATGGTTATTAAAATTTTTTTGCTATTTAGGTAATGAGAAAATATCTAATAAGTATATGTATATCGCTACTGTTTTTTGAGGCTCAGGCGCAGGAAGAACTTGCAGAGCTTTTAAATAGGTATAAAGCCCTTAGAATACAGGAAACGGAAGACAAAACTTTAGGGCCGGTTTATATTTTTACAAGGGATGAAATTGAAGCACTGCAGGCAAATACCCTTGCAGACCTTTTAAGATTACTTCCCCATACATCATACCTTCCAAACCGGTTTGGAATAGAAAGTTTAAATATGGCCGGCCTCAAAATAAACATCCCCAGTTATATACGACTTTTCATAGACGACCATGAAGTAAGCTCAATACACAGTTTAAGCCCATTTCTTACCTATGATGAATATCCTCTCGCAAATGTTGATTTTGTGAAGGTATATTATGCCGGGCTTAATACGAAATTATCATCTGAAAATGGTCCCCTTATTATAAAGCTATATACCAAAGAGCCTGATAAAGAAAATCTATCTTTCATTCAGGGATTATACGATAATAAAAAAAGCTATAATGTGGTTTTCTCAGATGCAAGACAGTTGTCTGCAGATCTATCTTACTTTGTAATGCTAAGTAAGGGAGAAAAAAAGTTTAGTAAGTTTCATTTTAATGGAAATGATTTAGATAGAAATCAAGAAAGAATACATGCCTATTTTAAAATGAAATACAAAGATTTCAGTCTCCAGTTTTCCGGTTCAAAGGTTCACAGGGGAATATGGGGTGGTTTTTCATTTGATTTTTCACCTGAATATGGGTATATAAACTCAACAGATATGTTTATATCTGCAAAACTAAAAACATTATCCGATAAATCCCTTGAATTTTTAATTTCCTATGACCAGCAAAGGAGAAAAGCAGAAGAAAAAAATAACAACTATCTCAATATATCCTATGCATACAATAGATCGCTGGGATATCCGGTTTATGTATATGATAGGAGAGATTTCAAAAAAATTATCTTTTCTACACGAAAAAGATTTCATTCAAAGAAAAATGAACTTTTTATAGGATTTGATTTAAGAAATTATTTTCAACATAACAGTGAAAATATACGATACAGAACTGCATTCAGACAAAATGTAAAACCCTTTTACATAAAATATATTCATATTTACTCAATATTTGCAGAAGACCAATACAGGTTTAATAAAAGTCTTACAGGATATTTGAGCTTAAAGTTTGAAAAGTATGACTGGAACAAGAATGAAGACCATCTTGATGAAAACTGGAAGGTTGGAATTTCATATAAAGTGGGTAAATTTCTATTTAAATTGATTAATTTTAATATATACATACCGCCTTCAATGCTAAATGTTGAGAACTCACCAAACCATAAACTTAAGCCTTACAGAATAACTTCCTATGTCCTTTCCACAGACTATATACCTGATGAAAAGAAAAGATTATCCTTTCATATCAGAAAATTAGAACTAAAAAATCCAATAATATTTAATCCAAATATTAATGGTTATGCTAATATTCCTGTAAAAGAACATGGTTTTATCTATGTAATAGAGTATCAACAAAAATTTACAAATAACGAACTGAGGGGATATCTGTGGACTTTAAATAAAAACAAACTTGGCTATTATTCTCCTAAAACAGGTGCAAACCTGATATGGATAGGGAAAAAGGATAACTGGAAATATTTCCTGACATTTCTGTATAAAAAGAGTATAAAAGTTCATAAGACAAGAATTCCTGATTCTTACGATCTGAGTGCAGGCATCTCTTATCATCTAAAATCAGGATGGACTTTTAAGATAAAAGGTGAAAATCTTTTAAATAAAGGGGAAAAAGTGTTTTTTGCTTATTATAGGGGAGAAGGACTATATTCAGGTGTTGATAGGAGATACACCATTAGTATTGAAAAGGAATTTTAATGATGGCGCGCCCGGCAGGAGTCGAACCTGCAACCTCGTGATCCGTAGTCACGTGCTCTATCCAATTGAGCTACGGGCGCTTAATTATCTTTGATGGCAAGGAGTTTTTCTTCCTGTTCTTTGGCTATTAATCTATCTATAATCTCATCAAGATCACCGTCAAGTATCTCATGTATCCTGTGGGATGTATATCCTATCCTGTGGTCTGTTACTCTATTTTGTGGGAAGTTATATGTTCTAATTTTTTCTGATCTATCCCCTGTTCCAACCTGTGACCTTCTTTCCTTTTCTATTTTTTCCCTTTCAAGTCTATCGTAATAATCTTTAAGTCTTGCCCTCAGAATTTGCATTGCTTTTGCTCTGTTCTGAAGCTGTGACCTTTCATCCTGACAGCTAACAACAATACCTGTTGGCAGGTGTGTTATTCTCACAGCAGAGTCTGTTGTGTTAACATGCTGTCCACCTGCTCCTGAGGCTCTCATTGTTTCTATTTTTAGCTCTTCAGGTTTAATCTCAACATCAACCTCTTCAGCTTCCGGAAGAACTGCTACTGTTACAGTTGATGTATGAATTCTACCTGAGCTTTCAGTTTCAGGAACCCTTTGAACTCTATGAACTCCACTTTCATATTTCAGTCTTGAATAGGCACCTTTACCTTTTATAAGGGCTATTACTTCTTTTATTCCACCCCTATCTGTAGGATGTATTGATAAAACTTCTACTTTCCAGCCTTTTCTTTCTGCGTATCTCTGATACATTCTAAAAAGTTCAGCAGCAAACAGTGCAGCCTCTTCACCACCTGCCCCTTGTCTTATTTCAAGGATAACGTTTTTATCATCATTAGGGTCTTTAGGTAAAAGTTCCAGTTGAATTTCTTTTTCCAGTTCCTCTTTTCTTTTTTGAAGGCTCTGGAGTTCATCCTCTGCCAGAGCCCTCATTTCTTCATCTGGACTGTTTAATAGAGATTTTGTTTCTTTTATATCCTGTTCTACTTTTTTGTATTCTTTGTAAAGATTATAAAGATGTTCAGTTTCTTTATGTTCTTTTGCTACTTGCTGGAGCTTTTTCTGGTCTTTTAAGACCTCAGGATTAGAAAGCTCCGCTTCTAATTTCTTAAGTTTATCCTCTATCTTATCAAGTTTTTCTAAAATGTATTCATTCAGCATTACTTACTTTCTTGTGCTGCTGCTCCTTTTATTTCAAGGAAGAATGGCTTTATTTTCAGTTTTCCTGTATAAAATGGGTGGCATTGGTTACATACCTCAAGGTGAACAACTCCACCCTTTGTTGAAAGTAAATCAAACTCATTTCCACAACCGCATACAAAATGTGTTAATTTAAGCTCCGGATGAATATCTTTTTTCAATTTAATACCTCCTTTAAATATATTCCAGTGAAAAAATCAGGCAAACTAATATTTTAGCTTTTAATAAAAGCTTTATCAAGTATTCATAGATTTAAGGAATTCTTCATTTGTTTTAAATTTAGATAATTTGCTAAGTAGGAACTCCATAGCCTCAACTTCATCCATTGTAGATAAGAACTTTCTGAGAATCCAGAGCCTTTGCAGTTCCCAATCTTCCAGCAGAAGTTCTTCTTTTCTTGTTCCAGATTTTGGAATATTTATAGCAGGGAATATTCTTCTTTCCATTAATCTCCTGTCAAGGTAAAGTTCCATATTACCTGTTCCTTTAAATTCTTCAAATATAACATCATCCATCTTTGAACCTGTTTCCACAAGTGCAGTAGCCAGAATTGTTAAACTTCCGCCTTCTTCTATATTCCTTGCTGCACCAAAGAATTTTTTAGGTCTTTGTAGTGCTGTAGCTTCGAGACCACCGGATAAAACCCTTCCTGAAGGTGGAGTAATAGCGTTTGAAGCCCTTGCAAGCCTTGTCATTGAGTCGAGTAGAATAACAACATCCTGTCCAAGTTCAACAAGTCTTTTTGCCCTTTCAACAATAAGCTCTGCAACATGCATATGTCTTTCAGGGGGTTCATCGAATGTTGAAGCTACAACCTCAGCACCTTCTCCAACAATCCTTCTCATCTCGGTAACTTCTTCCGGCCTTTCGTCTATAAGCAGGATAATCAGATGTGTTTCCGGATGATTTTTAATTAAAGCTTTTGCAAGTCTCTGGATTAAAACTGTTTTACCAGCTTTTGGCGGAGCAACTATCAGACCCCTTTGTCCTTTACCTATAGGAGTTATAAGGCTAACAATCCTTGTGGAAAGGTCTGAAGGGTCATACTCAAGGTTAAATCTTTCTGTTGGGTGGTATGGTGTAAGGCTATCAAATCTTGGTCTTTTCTTTGCAAGTTCAGGTTCAATTGTATTAACAGCCTCTATCTTTATCAGAGCTCTGTATTTTTCATTATCCTTTGGCTGTCTTGCTATTCCGATAATATAATCCCCTGTTCTAAGACCAAATTTTTTAATTTGGGATGGGGATACATATATATCTGTAGAGTGGGGAGCATAGTTATTTTCAATTGACCTTATAAAACCATATCCTTCAGGTAAGACTTCAAGGACTCCCCTTATAAAATCAAGCCCTTCTTCCTGGGCTTTTTTCTCTAATATTCTTGCTATAAGCTCAGCTTTTTTTAATCCTGTTGTTCTTTGAAGACCAACTTCTTTACCAAGTTTTTGAAGTTCCTGTAATGTCATCCTTTTCAGTTCTTCAACTGACAATGTTTGAGTTGCCATGGTATATCTAAACCTCCTTTTGTTTTCTTTATTTTCCTATACAGAATTTACTGAAAATGTTTCCAAGAACATCTTCTGTGGTTATTTCTCCTGTTATTTCTTCAAGATGCTTTTCTGCTTCCGTAAGTTCAAGCATAAGGATTTCTTTATGGTCTTTATAATTTTCAATATTGTTTAGAACCTCTTGAATGATTTGTTTTGCTTTCTTGAGCGCTTCATAATGTCTTAGATTAATATAAATATCTGTATCACTGTCTTCAATTAAATTAAGTGTTTGTAGGATTTTTTCCTCTAATTTATTCAGATTTTCCTGGGTTTTACTACTTACAAAGATTATATCCTTAAAATAATACTTTTGAGAATTTTTATCAAGTATTAAGTCTGATTTATTAGCTACTATTATAGGATTTTTGTTTTTTACAAGCTGGTAAATCTTCAGGTCTTCTTCTGTTACACCTTCGGAAGCATCAAAGACAAATAAAACTATATCCGCTTCCTGAATTTTTTCAAGGGCTTTTTCTATTCCTATTTTTTCTATTTTGTCCTGAGTTTCCCTAATACCTGCCGTATCAAGAAGTTTTACAGGGATACCCTGAATAGAAAAGCTTTCCTCAATGAAATCCCTTGTTGTTCCCTGATATTCTGAGACTATTGCCCTTTCATATCCCACCAGTGCATTAAATAGTGAGGATTTCCCAACATTTGGTCTTCCAACTATTGCCAGTTTTATACCTTCTCTAATAAGCTCGCCTTTTTTATATGTGGTCATTAATTTTTCTATCTGGGATATAACCTTTTTTAAGGTCTGTTTAACCATATCAAAATCAATTTCTTCTACATCTTCAGGGAAATTTAGTTCAGCCTCTATTAGAGAAACTATTTCAAGCAAAGAATTTCTAAGCTGTTTAACCTGATTTGAAAGTTTACCCTCAAGTAAATGGACAGCTGCTTGTGATGCCTTCTCCGTTTTTGCTTCAATCAGGTCAGCTATAGCTTCAGCCTGGGTTAAATCAATTTTGCCGTTAAAAAACGCCCTTTTGGTAAATTCACCAGGCTGTGCCATTCTGGCTCCAAGGGCAATAGCTTCAGATATTATTTTTTTTATCACAGGGACGCTACCGTGTGGATATATCTCAACTACATCTTCACCTGTGAAACTTTTAGGGGCTTTAAAAAACACAATAAGCCCCTCATCTATTATGTGTCCTTTTCTATCTACTATATTTCCAAAATAAACTTTTCTTTCTTGAGGTTCTTTTTTTAAAGGGAAAAGTTTTTTTCCGATATCAAAAGCTTTTTCACCGCTTATCCTGATTATTCCAACTGCGGAAGGGATAAGCGGTGTTGCATTGGCTACGATAGTATCTTTTTCATACATTATTTAGCTGGCTTCTTCTCATATCTTCCTAATTTTTTGTTGATTATATAACTTTGTAGTAACCCTAATATATTATTCGTAAGCCAGTATAAAACAAGTCCTGATGGGAAATTCATAAACATAAATGTAAATACAATAGCCATTATATACATAATCATTTTTTGATTTTTATCTGAGGAAGGTGTTATCCACTGCTGGGCAACCATAGAAAGTCCCATCAGAATTGGAAGTATATAATATGGGTCTTTAGATGACAGGTCTGTAATCCAGAGGATAAAAGGAGCATTTTTCAGTTCAACCGTTACCATTAACACATTATAAAGGGCTATGAAAACAGGTATCTGAACCAGTATAGGCAGACATCCTGACATTGGATTTGCCCCGTGTTCTGCATACAGTTTCATCATTTCCTGCTGGAGTTTTTCCGGATTGTCTTTATACTTCTGCTGTAACTTCTTAATCTCTGGGGCAAGATCAGACATTTTTTTCATTGCTTTTAAGCTTTTGTGGTTCAGTGGGAAGAAAATAATTCTTATAAGAATTGTAAGGAGTATAATGGCAACTCCCCAATTATGTGTAAAACTGTAGAAAAAGTGAAGCACTATAAATAATGGTTTTCCTAAAATACCAAATATTCCAAAACTTATAGTATCCTGAAGGGCTAAGTTAACACCCCATTCTTTTTGATATTTTTCTGTAAGTTCTTTTAACAGCGAATAGAGTTTAGGTCCTCCTAAGAAAAAACCATTAACCCCATTATTTATTTCAGATAAAACAATTGTCTTATCTTTTGATACAGGGATTATATGAACGGCAGAAAATCCATCTTTATTTGCTATCATTTGAATGAAATATTTATTTTCTTCACCAGCCCAGAGGATTTTGCCTCTAATGATCTGTTCTTTTTCTATATCAGCATCTAATTGCATTAATTTATCTGCTGTTTTTACTACAGGACCGTAATGGCCGTAAGATCTACCGGGAATTTTATCAAGGGCAACACCATCTATAACAGCCAATCCATATTTATCAAGACCTTCAGTTTTAATATTTACGGTAAATACTGCTTTATCAAGGATAAATTCTTTAATTACTTTTATCCCATTTTTTTTCAGGGTGAAGACTAATTTATTTCCATTTTGGGAAACCTGATATTCGGAAAAGTTTATTAAAGCTGTTATTTGTGGGTCTGTGGTTATTATTTCAGTAGGGAAAATCTTATTTTGTTTTGAGAAACTACCTATAACATCCGTTTTATATCTGTCAATATAGATTGATACTACTCTTCCACCTATTTTAGAGAATTTAACTGTTCCAAACTCGGTTTTTAAAGTTACTAAATTTTTCAGGTCATCTGCTCTGAATCTTCTGCTATCCAGTAAAAGATTAAATGTTCCTCCAGTAGAGTATATAACTGCTGCTTCCTGTTTTGGCTGTGGTTCTTGTGTTGCTTGCGTTTTTTGAGATGCCTCTGTTTTCTGAGCAATTTCTGTTTTTTGTGCAACTTGCTGGGGTTCCTGTTTTTTCTTATCAGGCAGAAAAAGTGATGCAAAAATAGAATAACCTATCATTAACACAGCCACCACAGCAAAGAATATAAATACCCTTTTTTGCATATCCTGTTGATTGTTATCCATGGACAACCTCTCTTTATGGTTTATCTATTCCACCTTTTGCAAAAGGATTACATCTCAGTACCCGCCAGATAGCCTTTAAAAGCCCCTTTACCACTCCGTATTTTTCTACAGCCTCTATACTATACTGGGAACAGGTAGGATAATACCTACAAGAAGGCGGATAAATCGGGGAAATAAATTTTTGATATCCCTTTAAAAATTTTATAACAAATTTTTTAAACATTGTTTTCTAAAACTCTCTTAATTTCCTGAATATCTTGAAGCAGGTCTGTCATTTTTTTCATGTAAATATCTTTTTTAGGAATCAAAACAATATCATAGCTTAATTTTTCCAAAAGTTCATTACTTAGCCTTATTGCTTCTTTTATAATTCTTTTTACTCTGTTGCGAACCACTGCTTTTTTGGAAAATCTCCTTGAGACAACAAAAGCAAATCTGGGAGACCCCAGATTGTTTTTCCGATAAACAACGATTAAGTGAGGTGTTTTAAAAGACCGGCCTTCCTTTAGAATAGATTTAATCTCTGAACTTTTTAGAGTTTTCAGCATTAAGCGGCCAGTCTTTTCCTTCCTTTAGCTCTTCTTCTTGCTAAGATTTTTCTTCCGGATTTTGTTCTTTTTCTTGCTAAAAATCCAGAAGTTCTCTTTCTTTTCTTATTTGAAATCCTGTTTTGTATTTTTCCTGACATTTTATTACCTCCTTATAAAAAATAAAAGAGCGCACATAAATATATGCACGCTCTTAAAGATATTAACTTTTATTTAAAATCTGTTAGTGTCCTAAAAACTTAGCGTCGAATATTCCTGTGAAGATAAAGATAATTGCAATAAGCAGTCCATAAAGAACGAATGTTTCAATAAGAGCCATACCAATAAACATTGTTGTTAAGAGTTTTCCACCCATATTTGGGTTTCTTGCCATTCCTTCAAGAACACCTCTTACTGCATTACCGAGACCAGCAGCACCACCACCAGCTGCAGCACCAATTGCAACACCAGCACCGATAGCAACTCCTCCGTAAAATACAGCTTTTGCCAGTGCATCAGAACCATCCCCTGCAAAAGCAGCTGTAAGTGCACCTGCAACCATGAATAGCATTAAGAGTGCCGTTGAGTATTTCTTCATTACTGTAAAAACCTCCTTATGTAATTTTTTATTTTATCACCAATACTTGCGAGTTTATTTTTGGAATATCCCTTTCATAATCTACAGGAATAACTGTAAGCTCAGGCTTTTCTTCATCAACCACCACAGGTAATCTGTCTATAGTTTTACCTTTTGCTTCTATTAGAAATCTGTAATTTACACCTGTTTCTTTTACCAGTGGTTCAAGCTTATCTTTTACATTTTGAGTTGATTTTGCCTCTAAATCCGGTGCAGCTGGCATTCCAAAAGATGCACTTGTTTTTATCATTGTGTAAACATCTTCAAGTTCATGATATATAACAAGTTCTGCATCAAATTTCCTTGCAAGTTCTACTGCCCATTCAAGTCCTTTTATTGATGCAGGTGATAAATCCACACAGGCTAATATTTTTTTAATCTCCATCTACCTCTCCTTAATGTGCTTCCTCAACAAGTGCTCCAGCTATATAAACAGTTGTAAGTATCATAAATACGTAAGTTTGCAGAAATACTGCTATCAGGTGAACAACCATTATTGGTAATGGAACAAGCAGTGGAATAAGTAAAATCATAACTACTGTAATAAGCTCACCACCTGTCATATTTGCAAATAAACGTAAAGCAAGTGTAATAGGTCTGCTTATGTGGGAAATTATTTCTATTATAAAAAATATTGGAGCAGCTACAGGAATTGGCCCCATAAAATGCTTTATATACTTAACTCCGTGTTTTTTGAAGCCTATAAAGTTGTAAAGGAAAAACACCATTAACGCAAGACCAAGTGTGGTATTCATATTTGCAGTGTAGGACTCAAGGCCAGGTATCATTCCCATCAGATTACCGAAAAATATGAACAATCCCAGTCCTGCAACAAGAGGAAAGAATTTCCTTCCTTCTTTACCCATCTGTTCTTTGAGCATGTTATCAACAAACTCAATATAGACTTCAAACAGGTTTTGAACCGGAGTGGGTATCAAAGAAGGTTTTTTAGCAAATATCATAAATACAATAGGAATTACTATCAGAACAAGTAAAGCCATTACTATATGACCGGTATAGAGCCCTTCCAATGCAGCCTCCGTAATGTTTAGTGTGATTTCACAAACTCCGAATATTATAACAAAATTTGTTAGTCAGTGTCCACTAAAATCGTTTTGTGTATTGAATATACTCTTTTATTCTTCCTTTTATTTCTATCCAGTTATCATTGCCGAATTTCTCCAGAACAGCCTGTGCCAGAACGATTGCAAGCATTGCTTCACCTACTACAGCTGCAGCAGGAACAGCGGTTACATCAGAACGTTCCTTTGCTGCATCAAAAGGCTGTTTTGTTTCTATATTTACCGAATGTAAAGATTTCTTTCTCATTAGTGTTGGGATAGGTTTCATTGCTGCCCTTACTATGATGGGCTCTCCATTTGTCACACCACCTTCTATTCCACCGGCTCTGTTTGTTTTATGATAGAAACCCCTTTCTTTATCCCAGAATATTTCATCATGAGCCTGTGAGCCAAATTTTTTTGCCAGTTCAAAACCTTCGCCTATCTCAACGCCTTTTATGGCCTGAATGCTCATAAAAGCTTGAGCAATCCTTCCATCAAGTCTACTATCCCATTGAACATATGAGCCAAGCCCTATTGGAACACCAGTGGCAAAAACCTCAAAAACACCACCTAAGCTTTCTCCTTCTTCCTTTGCCATATCAATCAGTTTTTTGAATTTTTCATCTTCAGAAGGAACCGGTGTTCTAACCACAGATTCTTCAGCCAACTTAAATCTTTCTTCAAGGGGAATGTCTTGTATTAGCTCTTTTACCGAAAGCTCACCGATACTTACTACATAACTACCTATTTTTATACCTATATCCTCAAGTAGCCTTTTACAAACAGCTCCAACTGCCACCCGTGTTGTTGTTTCCCGCGCACTTGCCCTTTCAAGAACATTTCTTAAATCATCAAAACCATACTTTATTCCGCCTACAAGGTCAGCATGCCCGGGACGAGGATTTGTTATTTTTCTTTTATCAACAGGCTGACCTTCTACGGCCATTATATCTGTCCAGTTTTCCCAATCTTTATTTCTGACCATTAATGTAATTGGAGAACCGAGGGTCTTACCGAATCTAACCCCTGAAAGAATTTCTACTTTATCCTTTTCTATTTTCATACGGCCGCCACGACCGTAACCTTGCTGCCTTCTGGCAAGTTCTTTATTTATGTATTCATGGGAAATTTCCAGATTTGATGGAATTCCTTCAATAATAGCTGTTAAAGCAGGTCCATGGGATTCTCCGGCATTAAGAAAACGTAAAACGCCCATTTTTTCTCCATTTTTTCATTTTTGATTTATAGATTATACAACAATGTTTTTTTGAAAAAAGAAAAGTTTGTATGAGATAATTTGATAAAAATTTTGTTTATGGAGAGGAGAATGAAAAGTAGAATTTCCCTTGTTGCCGGAATAATACTGATATTTGTTGCAGGCCTTAGTTTTGGAATAGCTGCAAAAACATCACAACAAGATAAACTAAAGGAAGACCTCAAATTACTAGGTATGTATACGGAGGTCTTCAAAATTGTCAAAGAACATTACGTTGAACCTGTAAGTTCTAAAAAGCTAATATACGGTTCCCTCCGGGGTATGATGAATGCCCTTGACCCATTCTCAACATTTTTTACCCCAGAAGAATTTAAAGATTTTACAACAGAAACCCATGGAGAGTTTGGCGGACTGGGAATAGAAATCATAATGGAAAACCACAAACTTATTATTGTAGCTCCAATTGAGGACACACCAGCTTGGAGAGCAGGCCTCAAACCTGGAGATGTGATACTTGAAATAAACGGTGAGCCTACAGATAAAATGACCTTACTCCAGGCCGTCAAAAAAATGAGAGGTAAGCCTGGGACAAAAGTTACATTAACAATCTGGAGA
The DNA here is from genome assembly GCF_027023985.1 of Persephonella sp. NCBI lineage: Bacteria > Pseudomonadati > Aquificota > Aquificia > Aquificales > Hydrogenothermaceae > Persephonella > Persephonella sp. The sequence continues at coordinate 43,370 of NZ_JALVTW010000010.1, forward strand.
AAAGGAGTTGAAAAACCATTTAAAGTAACAATTACAAGAGCAATTATAAAAATCAAAAGTGTAAAAACAAAAGAATTGGAAAATAGCAATATAGGCTATATAAGGCTTACACAATTTCAGGAAAACTCCACAGAAGATTTTGAAAAAGCCCTTAAAAAATTCAAAAATAAAAAAGGAATAATCATAGACCTGAGGAATAACCCCGGTGGACTTTTATCAACCGCCGTTGCTATTGCAGATATGATTCTCAAAAAGGGTGAATTGATTGTTTATACAAAGGGTAGAGATCCAAGAGCAAATGAAAAATATTACTCTGAACATGACCCTATTATCCCAACAGAAATTCCTATTGTAGTTCTCGTTAATAAAGGTTCTGCAAGTGCCTCAGAAATTCTTACAGGTGCATTAAAAGATAATAATAGAGCCCTTATTGTCGGAGATAAGACATTCGGTAAAGCATCTGTTCAAACACTTATTCCTCTTCCTGACGGTTCTGGTATAAAACTGACCACCGCACACTATTACACACCAAGTGGAAAGATGATAATGCACAAAGGAATAACACCGGATATAGTTGTTCATGTTTCTGAAAAAGAGGAAATGGAAAGAATTAAAGCTGAAAGGGAAGCAAAAATACACGGAACAAAAGTTAAAATCAAAGACCCTCAGCTTGATACTGCAATTAATGCTATTAAAATAATAAACTTTGCAAAAAAAGCTGAAAAATGAAAATCCTTGGAATAGAGACCTCCTGTGATGATACAGGGGTCTCTGTTTATGATTCAGAAAAAGGGCTTCTTTCTAATGTTGTTTCTTCACAGGTAAAACTCCATGCCCAGTGGGGTGGAGTTTATCCAGACCTTGCGGCCAGAGAGCACACAAAAAATATTATTCCTGTTCTTGACAAAGCATTAAAAGATGCAAATATATCTATGGAAGATATAGATGGTATCGCCGTTACCGTAGCTCCTGGACTTATAGTTTCTCTTGTTATTGGTATCTCTGCAGCTAAGGCTTTAAGCTGGGTTCATAAAAAACCACTTATTCCTGTTCACCATATAGAAGCCCATATATTTGCGATTTTTATAGAAAGGAAAATTGAATTTCCTTTTATCGCACTGGTTGTTTCAGGTGGACATACTGAGCTCTATATAATAAGGGGATTTGAGGATTACGTTTATTTAGGTGGAACTTTAGATGATGCAGCCGGAGAAGCGTATGATAAGGTTGCAAGGATGCTTGGCCTTGGATATCCTGGAGGTTCAATAATAGATAAACTGGCTAAAGAAGGACAGGAAGTAATAAAGTTTCCAAGACCGCTTTTATCAGACAAAGGAAAAAATAGATTTAATTTCTCTTTTTCAGGACTAAAAAGTGCTGTTTTGAGAGAAGTTGAAAAGGGTATTTACAAAAAGGAAGACATTGCCCGTTCTTTTCAGGAAGCTGTTGTAGATGTTCTTGTAAGTAAAACTTTAGATGCTTCAAATGAGTTTAGTATTAAAAATATAGTTGTTGCAGGTGGTGTATCTGCTAACTCGAGACTTAGAGAAAGATTTTTGCAAGAGGCAGAAAAAAGAAACTTAAATGTTTATTTTCCACCTCTTTATCTATGCACTGATAATGCAGCAATGGTTGCTTTTACAGGGTATAAGAGATTTTCAGAAACTGGTGAAACAATAGATTTTTCCTTTGAAGGAAAAGCAAGGCTTAGACTGGATAAGTTTGTGAACTACATTAGACAATTTCAGAAATAGGAACCGGTTTTCCTATACCAAATCCCTGTCCATATTCAATTCCCATATCTTTTACAATTTGGAGTAGTTTTTCATTTTCTATATATTCTGCAACAGTTTTGATATCAAGATTTTTTGACATTGCTACTATCAGACTTACTATTTTTTTATTTTTAGCAGAAGAAGTAATACCTTTTATCAGGCTCCCATCTATTTTTAAAATTTCTATCAGTTTTGATTCAGATAAATCTATTACCGTTTTAAGAGAAGAATATCCTGTTCCAAAATCATCAACGGCAAAGGATATATCAAATTCTTCATGCAAAAATCTAATGACTTCAATATTCTTTAAAAAAGATTGTTCTGTAAGTTCAAGAATAACCTTTATACCCTTTTCTTTAAGTAATTTCATACTATCTGTTAAAAGATTAACAAAACTTTCTGATTTCAAGGATTCCGGACTAACATTAACAAATAAAACATCCGTTTTTTGTGAAATTATGTCCGAGAGTTTAAGAATTCTTTTTATAATTACTTTATCAAGGTCAATAATTATTCCGAGCCTGTGCACAGGGTCTATAAATACCCCGGCAGGAATATACTTACCATCTTTTTTTATTCTGGCAAGGGCTTCAAGTCCATATTTATTTCCGATTTTAAGATCAACAACAGGCTGGAAAAAAATATCAACTTCACCCTTTGATATAGCTTTACTAACAAAAGTAAAGTCCTCAAATTGAGTTTTTACTCGAGGTAATATTTTTTCCTTAATTTCTGTTTTATTTGCAAAATAGAAATTTTCTTCATGTTTTGCTTTTTCTCTTACTGTATTTATTACTTTTCTTAAATCTTCAGGTGAAAGGGATATATTTTCAGGAAATTCCAGGATACCTATGCTAATTTTCACATTCATCGGAAAATTTTTATAACTTTCTATATACTTTTTTATATCTTTTAACTTTTCCATTATTTTCCTTTTATTATTCTCACAAAATATATAAAACTCTCCAGATATCCCCCTTATAAGTAAGTCTTCATTTTTTACCAACTTATCTTTTATAAGTCTTTCTACTATATCAAGAATATAATCACCTGTAGTTTTACCGTATATTTCATTGATAGCTTTTAATTTTCTTACATTAATAATAGACAAATATCCTGCTTTTATTTCTTGAAGTCTTTTAGACAGATAGTATAAAAACTTTTCCTCTCTATTATTTAGGAAATTGAGATAAACTTCATAAAGTTCATTCATAATTTTCAGGGAAAGCCCATTCAAAGTTTTAAAAAGTAAATACGCCTCAACATACTTTCTGTGGAATATATAAAATACAAGACTTTTACCTGTATTATGGATAAGTTCATGAAGTTCAGAAATAATGAAACATTTTTTTCTATCCCCACATATCAGTTCAAATTCCCTTGTATGAAACCATCTACCTAAATTACAGTATCTACTATCCAGTTCTGGAATATGGCTTTTATCAAGGGAAGTTGCAACATCTTTTAATCTTTCAAGCCACTGGACATGATAGCTAAAAAATTTGAAGTTTTTGTATTCCGGATTAAATCCAACTGTTATTTCCTCAAGAGAACGGTCAAGATAGGCCTTTGCAAGACTATTTTTTATTTTTTCAAACAGAGTATTTATTTCAAAGAAATAAACGTCAAGAACCTCTTTTTCTGCAAGGACTTTATATATCTCATTTTTAATAAAATCTACGCCGGATAATAGATTAACAAATGGAATTTTTAAATCATAATGAAGATTACCCAAATGGTAATATCTAAGCTCAATTTCTTTGTCTGTTTCTTTAAATGTTTCCTGGAGATTTTTTACTCGTTTCTTAATAAGTTCTTTAATTTGTTCCTCTGATTTAAAAAATGTTCTTAAATACTGGTCCGATAGTATTTCATCATAAAATTTTTTAAAAACGTCTTCTATATGAGGCTCTAATATACTAAAATCCATACGATACCCTGCAAATATGTTTTTAATTATTAATAATAAAACAGGTTTTTACTAATGGTAAAGAGTGTTTATTAATCTAATTGAAATATGAATAACTTGGAATATTATGAAAAAATTAAAAAAGCGGGCTGTCAACCCGCTTTGTAGATTAATTATCCTTGTTTTGCCATAATTTCTTCTGCTTTTCTTTTGGCGTCTTCTATGTCAGCCACCATGTAGAATGCCTGTTCTGGAAGATGATCCCATTTACCTTCAACAACTTCTTTGAATGATCTGATTGTATCTTCTCTTTTTACGTAATCACCGGGTTGTCCTGTGAACTGCTCAGCAACGTGGAATTTCTGAGCAAGGAACCTTTGAAGTCTTCTTGCTCTACCAACCAGTGCCTTGTCTTCCTCAGAAAGTTCTTCCATACCAAGAATTGCGATAATTTCTTGCAGTTCTTTGTATCTTTGGAGAATTCTTTGAACTTCCCTTGCAACGTAGTAATGTTCTTCTCCTACATACTCAGGAGCAAGGGCTTTAGATGTAGACTCTAATGGGTCAATAGCTGGATAAATACCCAGCTCTGCAAGTCTCCTTTGGAGAACAATTGTAGCGTCTAAGTGTGCGAAAATAGATGCTGGCGCTGGGTCTGTAATATCGTCAGCCGGAACATAAACAGCCTGAATAGATGTAATAGAACCATTAACTGTTGAAGCAATTCTTTCCTGAACTTCACCAACGTCAGTTCCCAATGTTGGCTGATAACCAACAGCAGATGGAAGTCTTCCAAGAAGTGTTGAAACTTCAGCACCTGCCTGAACAAATCTGAAGATATTATCTATGAAAATAAGAACGTCTTGCTTTTCAACATCTCTAAAGTATTCAGCCATTGTCAGACCTGTTTGGGCAACTCTAAATCTAACCCCTGGAGGCTCATTCATCTGTCCGTAAACCATAGCTGTATATGGAAGAACTCCAGATTCTTTCATTTCCATCCAAAGGTCATTTCCTTCCCTTGTTCTTTCACCAACACCAACAACAACAGAGTATCCAGAGTGGAACTTAGCTATGTTGTGGATAAGCTCCTGCATAAGAACTGTTTTTCCAACTCCAGCACCACCGAATAGACCAACTTTTCCACCCTTGATGAATGGAACAAGAAGGTCAATAACTTTAATACCTGTTTCAAATATTTCTACTTTTGTTGACTGCTCTTCAAATGATGGTGCAGGTCTGAATATTGGCCATTTTTCCTCAGCCTCAACAGGTCCGGCATCGTCAATTGGTTGTCCAACAACGTTGAATATTCTTCCAAGAACTGCTTTGCCTACCGGTATTTGAAGTGGTCCACCTATACTTTCAACTTCTTGTCCTCTAACAAGACCATCTGTTGGACCATAAGCAATAGTTCTTACCCTTTTTTCTCCAAGGTGCTGTGCAACTTCAAGATAAAGGTCTTCTGTTGTTTCGTTTCCCCTGTCATCAATTGCTATTCTTGTTGTTTTTAATGCCCATCTTATTTCTGGAAGTTCTTCTGTTTCAAATTCAACGTCTACTACAGGTCCTACGACCTGAACAATTTTACCCTTGTTATCTGCCATTCTTTATATCCTCCTATATTTCTTTTTACTGAATTGCATTAGAAGCATTAATAATATCAATAAGTTCTGTAGTAATTGCTTCCTGTCTTGCTTTGTTAAATATAATTGTCCATTTTTTGATTGCTTCTCCGGCATTTCTGGTTGCGTTATCCATTGCTATCATCCTTGCTGCATGCTCTGCAGTTGAGGATTCAACCAATGCCCTGTAAAGCTGGAAGTTTATATATCTTTTAAGTAGTTCTTCAAGCACATCTTCTGCAGATGGTTCTATGTTATATCTTGAAAGTTCAGAAAGTTTTGAAAAATCCAGCTCCGGCTCAATAGGGAAAAGTTTTCTGACTTTTGTTTCATAGGTGGCTGTTGTCAGTAGTTCATTATTTACCATATAAACTGCATCTGTTTTTTCATTTTCATATCTTTCTGCAATTATTCCGCCAACCTGAGATGTGAAAGCAAGGTTTAAATGGTCTCTGTAAATATCTTCGTATTCTGCAATTATATTGAAGTTTTTATTTTTGAAGAACTGAACAGCCTTTCTTCCAATCAGAATAAGATTAACATTTTTGCCTTCTTCTTCGAATTTTTTAACATCATTAAGGGTTTGCTTTATAACATAAGAGTTAAATGCACCTGCAAGACCTCTGTCTGCTGTGATTACGATGTAATCTATAGTCTTCTCTTCTCTAATTTTTAAAAGGGGATGTATATCCCTATCAACAAACATTGCAAGGTCATTTATAAGGTCATAAAGCCTTTCAGAATAAGGGCGGGTTGCATTGAGCATCGCCCTTGCTTTATTAAGTTTGGCGGCGGAAACCGCCTTCATTGCCTTTGTTATACGCTGTGTATTCTTTATACCCTGTATCTTTCTTTTAATATCCCTTGGTGAGAGTTTTGCCATTCTTCCTTACCTCACTAAAAGGCAACTTTCTTTTTAAATTCTTCTATTGCTTCTTTCAGTTTTGTTTCTATTTCATCTGTAAGTTTTTTCTCTGCTCTAATCATTTCAAGAACTTCAGGTTTTTCTGTGTCAAGGAATGTATAGAATTCCTGCTCAAATTTCTGTATTGCGTTAACAGGGACATCATCAAGGTATCCTTTTGTTCCTGCATATATGATTGCTATCTGTTTTTCTACCGGAACCGGTTTGTTTGGTGGCTGTTTGAGGAGTTCTACAAGTCTTTGTCCCCTTGCGATTTGTTGCTGAGTAGCTTTATCAAGTTCAGAAGCAAACTGAACGAAAGCTTCAAGCTCTCTGAACTGTGCAAGCTCCAGTCTGAGTGTTCCTGCAACCTGTTTCATAGCTTTAATCTGAGCTGCACCACCAACCCTTGAAACAGAAAGACCAACGTTAATAGCAGGTCTTACACCTTTGTGGAAAAGGTCAGTTTCAAGGAATATCTGTCCATCTGTAATAGAGATAACGTTTGTTGGGATGTAAGCAGCAACGTCACCTGCCTGTGTTTCAATAATTGGGAGAGCTGTTAATGAACCTGCTCCAAGGTCATCATTCAGCTTAGCAGCTCTTTCAAGAAGTCTTGAGTGGAGATAGAAAACATCACCAGGGTAAGCTTCCCTTCCCGGAGGTCTTCTGAGAAGAAGTGAAAGCTGTCTATATGCATAAGCATGTTTTGTAAGGTCGTCATATATAATAAGAGCGTGCATTCCGTTATCTCTAAAGTATTCAGCAATTGTGCAACCAACGAATGGAGCGATATACTGCATTGTTGCAGGGTCAGAAGCTGTAGCAGCAACAACTGTTGTATATTCCATAGCTCCGTGTTTCTGGAGTGTTTCAACTATTTGTCTAACAACAGCCCTTTTTTGCCCTATTGCAACATATACACAGTAAACATTTTCACCTTTCTGGTTAAGGATAGTATCTATAGCAATAGTTGTTTTACCTGTAGCCCTGTCACCGATAATAAGCTCCCTCTGTCCTCTTCCGATAGGTATCATTGCGTCAATAGCTTTGATACCTGTTTGAAGTGGTTCATGAACAGATTTTCTTGTAACAACACCTGGAGCAATTTTTTCAACAGGTGAGTAGTATGCTATATCTTCTATTGGTCCTTTTCCGTCTATTGGCTTTCCTGTCCCATCAACAACTCTTCCTACAAGCCCCATTCCAACCGGGATTTCAAGTATCTTTCCTGTTCTTTTTACTATAGTTCCTTCTTCTATTCCTGTTTCATCACCGAGAAGAATAATACCGACGTTATCTTCTTCAAGGTTGAATGCAACACCTAATTTTCCATTTTCAAATTCAACCATTTCACCATACATAGCCTTTTCAAGACCAAATACCCTTGCAACACCATCACCAACCTGAAGAACTGTTCCAACTTCTTCAAGATTTGCTTTAGCTTCAAATTCTTCTAATTGTTTTTTAAGGCTTTCAGCTACTTCTTCCGCTCTTATTGCAGACATCTAAAACCTCCTTTTATCTTCTTAATTTTATTTCTTAGTAAGATGTTAATTGTTGTTCTAATTTTCTCAGATATGTTCTTACAGAGGAATCAAGAATATAACTTCCTGCTTTTACGATAATTCCTGCTATTATTGATGGGTCTTGTTTTACTTCAAATTCAACTTTCTTACCTAATTTACTTTCAACTGCTTTTTTTACTTCTTCTAGTAACGACTCATCTATTGGATAGGCTGTAATTACTTCTCCTTTCACAGTTGCAAAGAATTTTTCAACCTCAAATGAGAACTGATCTGAAATTTCCCTAAGAATATTACCTTTGTTAATCTTAACAATATATTTAAGAGCTTCTACTACATGCTCATTAAGAGATGCTTTTTCAGCAAGAAGATTAATTACTTTTTCTTTTTCTTCGTAAGGTAATTGTGGATTGAGGATTATATTTCTAAATGTTTTATCTTTTCTGTATAAATCTTGAACAAGAGAAAGATCATCTGCAACTTTGATTAAAACTGATTCTTCTTTAGGAAGTTTATTTAAAAGAACTTTTACAACTCTTTTTAATATCTTTTTATCTACTTTCAATTTGAACCTCCGTTTTAGGATATGCTTTTGAGAGTTTTAAGAATTAATTCTTTCTCAACTTCTGGATTTGCTTTTTCTTTTACAATTTTTTCTGAAATTTCTATAGCCTTTTGAACTGCATATTTTCTAAGTTCGTTTTCTCCTCTTTTAATCTCAACCATTATCATTTCTTTAGCCTGTTCTTTTATTCTCTGGGCTATTTCTTCAGCTTCTTTTAAAGCTGCTTCTCTTTCTTTTTTTGCAGTTTCTTCTGCTATTTTTAAGCTTTCATGGAATTTTTGTTTGGTTTCTTCAAGTTTTGCCTGTGCTTCTTCAAGAGCTTTTTTGCTTTCTTCTTGTGCTTTTTGTGCCTCTTGAACCATTGAAGCTACAGATTGTCTTCTGTTTTCTAAAGCAGGAGCTATCCATTTTTTGAAAACCCATACCAAAAGAGCAACCAAAATAAGAGTATTTATAGTTTTCCACAACATTAAACTGCCTTCTCCTTCTGAGGCAACAGACAGGGAAACAATAGCCAGATTTAACAGGAAGATTTTTCTCATGCTGCTTTCTCCTTGAGAAGTAGTTTTTCTGTAATTTCTTCTGCAATTTTTTCTATTATTTTGTCCATTGTTTTCTTTTCTACTTCAACTGTTAAAGCCACTTCCTTCTTGGCATCTTCTATTTCTTTTTCTGCTTCTTGCTGAGCTTTTCTGAGAATATCATTTACCATTTGTGTAGTTTCTTTGTGGTATTGTTCCATAATTTTCTTAGATTCTTCTCTTGTTTGAGCAAGGATTTTTTCTACTTCCTCAAGGATTTTTTCTGTTTTTTTCTTATTTTCTTCAGCTTCTGCTAAAAGCTGTTCTACAGTTTTTTCCCTTTCGTCAAATGCTTCAAGGTAAGGGTCAAAATAGATTTTTTTCATAATGAACATAAAAACAAGGAATATGGCAAGTTGCACAAACAGAGTAATATCCGGTATTACATGAACCTCAGGCATTCTCCTAAGTCCTCCACAGATTGATTTCAATCTTAATTATCATATCACAATAGTTATATAAAGTTCAAAGATAAAGTGTTATACTTGTTTATGAAATCTTCAGAGAGTTATTAAGATTCAAAGAATTTTTAAGTTTCCACATAAGAAAGGTCTAATTTTTTTAGGTCTTCATCAACATTTTCAATCCTTACTCTGATTTTGTCTCCTAATCTAAAAATTTTGCCTTCGCTGATAAGTCTCTGGTTGAGTTCATCATATTTGAAATATCCAGGTAATGTGGCTATAGGAATAAGTCCTTCTATTAAATATTTTTCAATTTCAACAAATAGCCCAAAAGAAACAACTCCTGTTATGATTCCTTCAAATACTTCACCTATATGATTAGTTAGAATTCTTAGTTTCAAGATTTCAAGGGCATCTCTTTCTGCATCGTCAGCGACCCTTTCCATTTTTGAGCATTGTTTGGCAATTTCTTCAAGTTTGGCAGGAAGTATCTGGAGGTCTTTTTTGGTGAATTTTCCTTTTATCTCTTTTTTGAGCATTCTGTGGACATTTATATCTGCATATCTTCTAATCGGTGAGGTAAAATGAGTGTAACAATCGGAAGCAAGCCCGAAATGTCCTATGTTTTCTGTGGAGTATTTAGCCTGTCTCATAGTCCTTAGAGCCATAAATCTGACAAGATTTTCCTCAGGGGTGCCTGCAACTTTTTCAAGGATTTTCTGGATAAATTTTGGTGTTATTTTCTCTGGGTATGAAACGTCATATCCAAGACCTGCAACAAGGTCAACAAATTTTATAACTTTGTCTAAATCTGGTTCTTCATGAACCCTGTATATAAAAGGCAGTTCTTTTTTGAACATATGTTTTGCAACTGTTTCATTGGCAATTATCATAAATTCTTCTATTATTCGGTGTGCCAGATGTCTCTCGTATGGAACGACATCATAAGGGTCTCCTGTTTCTGTGAATAATATCTGACTTTCTGGCATATCAAAATCAATGCTTCCTCTTTTTTCCTTTGCTTTCATAAGGATTTTTGCCAGTTCTTCCATATATCTAAGGGGTTGAACAACATCCGGATATTTTTCCTCAAGTGCAGGGTCACCAACAATAAGTCTCAGTGCTTCATCATAGGTCAGTTTTGCTTTACTTACGATAACACTTTCATATATGTCGTATTCAACCACCTGACCTTTTTTGTTAATAAGCATCTCACAGGTAAAAGCATATTTTTTCTCGTTTGGTCTTAAACTACAAAGTTCTGCTGCAAGTCTTTCTGGTAGCATGTGAAGTGCTCTTTCAGGAAGATAGTATGTATTACCCCTCTCAAATGCTTCCCTATCAATTGCAGAACCTTCTTTAACATAATGGGATACATCTGCTATATGGACATAAAGTCTGTATAAATTACCCTCTTTTTCTATTGCCACCGCATCATCATGGTCTCTGGCGGATGGTGGGTCTATTGTGAAACATATCTGCTTTGTAAGGTCTCTTCTATTTTTGGTTATCCTAACTGTTGATGGCAGTTTTTCTGCTTCAGCTATTGCTTCCTTTGAATGTTCTGTTGGCAGGTTATACTTTCTGGCTATGATTTCTGCTACTGTTAATGTATTTTTTGTTTTTCCTAAGACTTTAAGTATTTTCCCTCTGCCTCTGATACGGGGTGCTGGATACTGGGTTATTTCTATAACAACATAAGTTCCCGGTTCTAATTTATGTTTTTTTGCTTCTTTTTTTGAAATATATATTTTATGGGGTAAAACTGTGTCTGATAAAAGAATATAATGTCCTGTCCTGTCTTTATAATATCTTCCAACAGCTGTTTTTATCGCTCTTTCTATTACTTTTACTATTTTTGCTTCATCTTTTTTTCTTCTTTTAACTGCACGGGCAAGAACAATATCTCCGTCAAACAGATATCTCATTTCCGGAGGAGGGATAAATAAATCCTCAACCTCATCCCCTATGATTAGAAATCCATAACCGCTTGGATGGGCTTCTACTCTGCCTTCAATTAGATTTTCTTCCTTTTGTTTCCATTCTGTAAGCAGATATTTTCCTTTTTCATATCTGATTATTTTTTTCTTTTGGAGTTTTTTTAGGAGCTTGCGGAGAACTTTTTTTTCGGATTTAGGAACTCCTAATTTCCTCTGGAGCATTTTAAAATAGACAGGTTTTCCTCTATGCTTTAAAAAATTAATAATATCTTTTTCTGTTATATCCATATACTCCCCTTACCATTTAATATCTATCTAACATATTAAGTTATAAATTGTTTATAGACAATCCTTTAGTATTTTTATCCCTTCTTCAATCTGCTGTTTTGTTATGATTAAAGGAGGAACAAATCGCAGTGTGTTTCCGCCTGCAGTTCCTATTATAAGCCCATTTTCAAGACAATTTTTGGCTATCTGGGATGCATCTTTTTCCGGAGGAAGCGGGCAACCTATCATAAGGCCTTTTCCCCTTGGATTAAGACCAATATCTGTAAGCAATTCTTTTAGATATTCTCCTTTTTCGATTACTTCTTCTAAAAACCCCTTTTGCAGCACCTTATTTAAGACAACTTTTGCCGCTGTTGTTGCCAGATAATTCCCCCCAAATGTTGAACCATGAGTTCCCGGAGTAAAAGAAGCAGCTATTTTCTCTTTTGCAAGGACTGCACCTATTGGCACACCTCCACCAAGGCCTTTTGCCAGTGTTATTATGTCAGGGCATATATCATAATGCTGATATGCAAACAGTTTTCCTGTTCTGCCTATTCCTGTCTGGACTTCATCTATCACAATTAAGAGCTTATGTTTTTCTGCAAGTTCTTTTATAGCCTGTAAAAACTGCTTATCTATTGGATTAATACCACCTTCTCCCTGTATCAGTTCAAACATTATTGCTGCTGTGTTCTCTGTTACCGCAGATTTAAGACTGTCTATATCATTGAAAGAGGCATATCTAATCCCCTGAAGCAGAGGCTTAAATCCTTCGTGGTATTTAGGCTGGGCTGTTGCTGTCAATGAACCTATTGTTCTTCCGTGAAATCCGCCAGTAAATGTTATTATTTCATATTTGTCCGGTCTTCCTTTATCATAAAAATACTTTCTAACAAGTTTTATTGCTGTTTCATTGGCTTCTGCACCTGAATTACAGAAAAAGACTTTGTCTAAACAGGAATTTTCCACAAGAATTTTTGCCACATCTATCTGGGGTTGTATATAAAAAAGATTTGATACATGAATAACCTGCTGAGCCTGATTACAGATAGCTTCTGCTAAATCTGGGTCTGCATGGCCTAAGGTATTAACCGCTATACCGGCAAGCATATCAAGGTATTTTTTTCCCTGTGTGTCATACAGATAAACCCCTTCACCTTTTACAAAAGAAACCGGATATCTGGCATAATTTCCAATTAGATATTTATTTCCTTCTTCAATAAAGTTTTCAGCCATTTATTCTCCTGATATACTCGTAATTATCACTAAAATTATAAAACAGGAGCACCAGCTATGGAAATTGTGTTTTCAGGACTTGGGAAATTATCAGAAATTGAAAACTGTCCAGAGTGTAAACAAAGGGGTTTCCCTGTAAAAGAAATTACATTAAAAAATTTTGTTCAACAACCGCTGCGAACCTATGCCGGCTTTTTCTTTTGTCATAATCCAGATTGTGAAGTGGTTTATTTTAACAACACAGCAAAAATAACTATCAAAAAAGACCAGCTTAATGTCCGTGTCGGCATTAAAGAAAAAGAGCCTCCAAGACCTATCTGCTATTGTTTCGGCTATAATATAGAGGATTTAAATGAAAACACCGTAGAAGAAATAAAACAAAAAATAAAAGAGATAGGCTGTCAGTGTGAAATCAAAAATCCAAGCGGTAGATGTTGCTTATCAGACATAAAAGATTTTCTTAATCAGATATAATAATTCCTAAAAAGTTTTAGGAGGAAATTTTATATTGATGGAATTTCATGGTCTGTCTCCAGAGGAGCAGCTAAAAATAATAAAAAAAGGTGTTATTGAAATCATAAATGAGGAAGAGCTCCTTGAAAAATTAAAGGAAGGAAGACCTCTTATTGTAAAGGCAGGTTTTGACCCTACAGCACCAGACCTGCATCTTGGACATACAGTTCTTTTGCAAAAACTTAGAACTTTTCAGCAGCTTGGACATACTGTTTATTTCATAATCGGTGATTTTACAGCTATGATAGGAGATCCTTCAGGAAGGGACAAAACAAGACCACCTTTAACAAGGGAACAAGTTTTAGAAAATGCAAAAACATATAAAGAGCAGGTTTTTAAGGTTTTAGACCCTGAAAAAACAGTGGTTGTTTTCAACAGCGAATGGCTTGGGGACATGACAGCAGAAGACCTTATCAGGCTAACAGCAAAGTATACAGTGGCAAGAATGCTTGAAAGGGATGACTTCAAAAAAAGATTCAAAGAAAACAGACCAATTGCTATACATGAGTTTATTTATCCATTACTTCAGGCTTATGACTCTGTTGCAATAAAAGCAGATGTTGAGCTTGGAGGTTCAGACCAAAGATTTAATCTCCTAATAGGAAGGGATATTCAAAAGGAATACGGCATAGAAAAACCGCAGGTGGCAATTCTTCTTCCTCTCCTTGTTGGAACTGACGGCGTTAGAAAAATGAGTAAATCATACGGAAACTACATCGGCATAACAGAACCACCTGAGGAGATGTTTGGAAAGATAATGTCTATTCCGGACGAGCTTATGTGGGATTACTGGGAACTACTTACTGACCTTACAGTTGAAGAGATAGAAAAGATGAAAAAAGACGTTGAAGCAGGCACACTTCATCCAATGGAAGTAAAAAAACAGCTTGCAATGTATATAGTAACCAGATTTCATGACGAAGATGCTGCAATAAAAGCAAAAGAACATTTTGAAAGGGTTCATTCAAAAAGAGAACTTCCTGAAGAAATACCTGAACCTGAAGTGATAATAGCCTCAGAAGAGAAGAAAATACCAATATACGAGCTTGTTTATAAAGTAGGCTTTGCACCTTCAAAGTCCGAAGCAAGAAGACTAATCAAAGGGGGAGCTGTAAAAATAGATGGAAACAAAATAACAGATCCTTATGCAGAAATAGACCTTAGCTCTGAGTTTGTCTTGCAAGTAGGAAAAAGAAAATTTGCAAGAATAAAACCAGAGAATATAAAAGTAGAAGCTTAAAGGGGAAGGGTTATCCCTTCTCTTTTAGGCATTTATTCAATTTTTTATCAAAGGTTAAAACTGAATAATTACCCCCGTAAGCACAGATTAAACAATCCACAAAATCTAAATTTTTGTTTGCATATAAATTGAGGGCATCTATAACTGTTTGTTTATCCTGAGTTTTTATATTTTTACTTTTTAATAATTCTGTTAGGACTTCAGCTATTTCTTTTTTATCAACATCGTAAACTCCTTTGAGAACGTATACAATTTCAGCTATAACAGATTGCAATATATATACTGTCTTTTTACCAGCAAAAATTTCTTCAAAAATTTTATTTGCCTGCTTGAATAAATCTTCATCGTCTTTCAGTAAATATCTCAAGACAACATCGGCATCAATAATTACTGTGTTTTGCTTTAACTGCATTTGCAAAAGCCTCTTTTTCCTCTTTTATAATTTCCTCAACACTTTTTCTTTTTTTTGCGTATTTATGTAAAATTCCAGCTAGATTTTTAACGGGTTTTATAACTATTTCCCCATTTTTTTCTTCTATTTCTACTATATTTGTTTTTAGCTTTCTACGAATTTCTGCAGGGATAGTAATCTGACCTTTTTTTGTAATCTTTGCTATAAACACATTGTATCCTCCATCAGTAATACTTATCAAAAATGTAAGACTTTATTCAATAAAATGCAATAAATTAGACAAAACAAAAATCTGGAATTATTATAGATAAACAACAGTAAAAGGGTGTTTTAAAATGGCTACAAAATTAAGAGAAAAACCTAAAAAACCAGAAAGTTTTAAGTATAGGTTTAAGGTTAAAGATTTGGAAAAAATGTATGAAGCAGGAATTTTCGACCCTGAAGAAAAAATTGAGCTTATATACGGAGAGGTAATCAGATTGAGCCCTATTGGTTTAAAACATGCAATAGTAGTTAACAATTTGGTAGATATACTTAGCGATTTATTAAAAGAAACAAATTTGAAATCAAAATATATTTTAAGTGTTCAAAATCCAGTTTTTTTATCACAAGAGAACTTAGTTCAGCCTGATGTAACAATAGTAAGTAGAGAATTCTCAAAAGAAAAACAACATCCAAAATCAAAATATATAGAAGTATTAATAGAGGTTTCTGATACAACTTTAGAAAAGGATAGAAAAATAAAATTGCCCCTTTATGCTAAATACGAAATAAAACAGGTATGGATAGTCGATTTAATCCAAAATCAAATAGAGGTTTATACGAAACCTTACAAAAATGAATATTTAAACGTTCAAATATTTCCTATGGATAAGGAAATTTCTGTTTTTAATAAAAACATAAAAGTAAAGGATTTACTTGATGTTTGAAGCTTTAAGGCACTGGGCGGAAGGAGTTGTTGCTGATTACGGATATTGGGGGATTTTTATAGTTTCTTTTACAGAAAGTATTATACAACCTGTTCCCCCAGACCCTTTTATAACAGGTGGAACAGCCTTTGGTCTTATTCCTGTGTATGCAGCCTTAATTGCAGCTTTTGGAAGTGTTCTTGGAGGTTTAGTTGGATATTTCCTTGGAAAGTTTTTAGGAGAACCTATCCTAAAAAAATTTATATCTGAAAAGCATTATGAAAAAGGGGAAATACTATTTAGAAAATACGGTATATGGGCTGTTATTATTGCTGGAATAACACCGATACCTTTTAAGGTTATATGCTGGATGGCTGGGATTTTTGAAATGCCAGTTTTTGGGTTTTTACTTGCAGCTTTTATTGGAAGATTTCCACGATTTTTATTTATGGCATTTTTTGGGCAATGGCTTGGAAGCCTATGAAAAAGGTAAACTGTCATAAATGTGAATATTTTTATATAACATGGGATAAAAATTTTCCTTATGGATGTAAAGCTTTTGGATTTAAAAGTAGATTAATACCTTCTATTGAGGTAAAAAAAGCTTCTGGTAGAGAATGTCTTCAGTTCAAGCCTAAAAGCTCAGCTAAGTAAATCTTTAAGATGTCTTTTTGTAGCAAGAGCTCTGATTTTTTTAAGTGTTCTAATTTCTATCTGTCTGACCCTTTCCCTTGAAACGCCAAGGGCTTTTCCTATTTCCCTGAGGGTCTTAGGTTCTTCTCCGTGAAGACCGAACCTGTGAATAATAATATATCTTTCTCTCTCATTAAGATGGGACAGTATATAGTCTATCTCTTTTTCTATAGCTTCCTGAACAACATCCTCTTCAATATCTTTTGTGCTATGTTTTGATACAAGGTCAATAAAAAATGTTCCCTCTTCCATATCAACAGGAGTGTCAAGTGATACAGAATGTCTTTTTATCAGCAAATAGCTCTCTATTGTTTCTTCATCAACTTCAATATCTTCTTTCTCTTTTAGATAATTTTTTATTTCAGTGTATTTTGGTTCTCTATTCAGTTTCTCTTTCAGTTCCAGATATGCTGTATCAATTTTCATAGAAAGATTTTGTGTTTTCTGGGGAATTTTTATAACATCTTTCTGGTTTTGAATTGTTTGAAGTATAGACTGCTTTATCCACCAGATTGCATAGGATATAAACCTGACTCCTCTATCTGGGTCAAATCTTTTGGCAGCTTCTATCAAACCTATATTACCGGCAGATATCAGTTCCTGAAAGGGAATTCCGTATCCTGAGTAATTTTTGGCAACATTTACAACAAACCTGAGATTTGATTTTATGAGTTTCTCAAGAGCTTCTTTGTCTCCCTCCTTAGCCCTGCGTGCTACCTCTTTTTCTTCTTCAGGGGTTAAAAGGGGGATTTTAGATATAGATTTCAGATAATAAGTGATACCCTCTTCATAGGTAAACTTTCTCATATTCTAAATACTCCCCTTTTAATTGGTGCAGATTTTACTATATTCCTTTATTGTTTATCAACAAGTTTTTCTATTTTGAGATTGAAATTTAATTTCTTTCCATGCCTGAACACTACTATATTAAGGGTTTCTCCTATTTTTCCTCTGAGCACTATATTTTTAAGTTCGGCAGAAGTTCTGATTTTTTTACCGTTAACTGAAAGAATTATATCACCGGCTTTAATTCCGGCTTTATATGCAGGGGAGTTTTTGAAAACTTTAATTACTTTTACACCATAATTAAGATGGAGTTTTTTCTTCTGATAATTGGAGAGTTTTTCGGTAATAACCCCTATCCAGCCTCTCTGAACTTTTCCATAAGCTATAAGCTGATTTGCAATATCCATAACCATATCTATTGGTAAAGCAAAACCAAGTCCCTGGCCAGCCTGTATTATAGCTGTATTCATACCGACTACTTTACAGTCAAGGTCTAACAATGGACCTCCTGAGTCTCCCGGGTTTATTGCAGCATCTGTCTGTATATAGTTCTCGTAAGCAGAAATTCCCAGATTTCTATGGAGTGCAGAAATAATACCCAGTGTAAAGGTAAGTCCCACGTTATAAGGGCTTCCGGCAGATAAAACAAAATACCCAACTTTAAGCTTAGATGGGTTTCCTATTTCCAAAGGTTTAATATTTGCTATTTTTGGGTTGATTTTTACCTTTAAGACAGCTATATCACTTTCTGCATCTTTACCGGCAATGATTGATTTTGTTTTATATCCGTTGTGAAATCGGACTGTTATTGTTTTTGCCTTTTCTATAACATGATTATTTGTAACTATGTATAAAAACTGGGAGTCCTTTTTTATTACAAAACCTGAACCAAGGGATTCATTTTCTATTGAAGGAATATCTTCATTAAATTTGAAGATTATGGGAGTTTCGCTTTCTGTGGATTTTGAAAGTATTGTAACAATTGAAGGAGTCGCTTTTTGTATGACACTTGATATCCTTTCCTGCAGGGTTTTAACAACATCTTCTTTTTTATATATAACTTTTGTCTCTTTTTTCTCTATTACCTCTTTTTCAGGCTGACTTTCACAGGAAAACAGAAAAACAAGAGAGATTAATATTAAAAAATAATACACTTAACTCCCTCAGCTATTATATTATTTAAAAATATAATACTACAAGGATATTACAATGGGTAATTTATCAAAATTTGAGACACTGAAAAAGAATTTTTTAAAATCTCTCCCAGAAGAAAAATTCAAACTTCTTGAAAAACTATCAAATTATTCCTCTTGCATTACAGACTTTATTTTCAGACATACAGACCAGCTGGATTATATCTATTCCCAGCTTGACAAACCATTACTTGGTAGAGAAGAACTGGTAAAAGAGGCATTAGAAATAGCGAAAAATACAAATTTTAATCAACTTTCTGAAAAAATAACATTTTTTAAACTGAAACATTTTTCCCGTATAATAGCCAAAGACATTTACAAAAAACATGATTTGCTTGAACTGACAGAAGAATACTCATATCTGGCAGATGCATGTCTGGAAGCTGCATACAAGGCATCCCTTGAAAAAGCAAAGAGCAAATACGGAACACCTATAGACCAGAACACAGCCAAAGAAGCCGAAGGAAGCGTAATTGCACTGGGTAAACACGGAGGTTTAGACCTTAACTACTACTCAGACATAGACATTATGTATATTTACTCTGAAGAAGGAAAAACAGATAAAGGCATATCAAACAGGGAATTTTTCTTTGAAGTCTTTAGAAATGTCACCCAGATACTAATTAGAAGAAATATTGAAGGTCAGGCATGGATTGTAGACCTTGACCTGAGACCTGAAGGCTCAAAAGGAATGATAGCTTACTCCCTTCCTGCTATTGAGTTTTATTACTGGACTCACGGAAGAACATGGGAAAGGCATATGCTAATAAAGGCCAGACATGCTGCAGGAAGCAAAAAAGTATCACAGGAGTTTATGGATATTATAAAGCCTTTTGTTTACAGAAGAAGCACCGGTGCAGAAGTATTTGAAGAAATAGTTGAGATAAAAAAGCTAATAGAAGAGAATGCCAACAAAAAGGTTCAAAACGGAATTGATATTAAAAAAAGCAAGGGAGGAATTAGGGAAATTGAGTTTACCATTCAGGTATTCCAGCTGTTATACGGAGGGAAAATCCCTGAGCTTCAGGAAAGAAGGACAATAAAAGCCCTAAAAAAACTGATTGAGTTTGAAATAATAGACTCCAGATCAGGAAAACTACTTGAAGAGGCATACTACTTCTTCAGAAAGCTGGAACATTTATTACAGATAAAAAACTGTGTTCAGACCCAGAAATTTTACTTCAAAGATGCAGATGAATATGCCAGAAAAATGGGTTTTGAAGATACAGAGCAGTTTTTACAAAAGCTAAATGACTACAGAGAAAAGGTTAACCAGATTTTTGAAAATCTTACTCCACAGGCAGAAGTTCAGCTTACTCCACTACAAAAATTTATCCTCACAAAGCAGTATGAAGAAGAGGCAATAGAATATCTATCTTCCCTTGGATTTAAAAAACCTGAATGGGCTTTAAAAATCTTCAAAAATATATTTTTCAGCAAGCTGTATATTGAGCTTTCTGATAATTCCAAAGAGATATTCTTTGAGTTTATTCCAACCCTTGAAGAACACCTGAAAAACTTTCCAGATAGAGAAGATTTTCTATTAAACTTCTCTAAAATGCTTATAAACGGTAGAATGCTATGGGTCTTTGTATCTGCACTGGAACAAAACCAAAAACTTGTTGAGTTTATGCTAAATATTGCAAAGCTGTCTGATTATATATCAGACCTTATGTCAAAGGACAGGGAGCTTCTTGACTGGGCGTTTGGAATTGAGGAAGTTCCCCAGACTAAAGAGGATTTTCAAAAAGAGCTTGAAATTATTAAGGAAAAAGAATTTATTGATAGGTTAAAAAAACTGAAAAAAATTGTTGAAGTGTTAGTATCCCTTAGATATCTATCAAAAATTGACCAAAACGATGCATATAGCCGCCTAAAAGAAACCAATGAAGCATTATCAAATCTGGCCGATTCTATCCTTGAGCAGCTATACAACTATTTTGAAGGGAAAGAGTTTGCAATATACGGACTTGGTAAATTAGGTAGCAGAGAAATGAATATTGGTTCTGACCTTGACCTTATATTTGTATTTAAAGATGAAAAAAGCAAATACCAATTTTTAAAAATTCCCCAGCAGATAGTCAATGCCCTTACATCTTACTCAAAGGAAGGCATTTTATACAATCTGGATTTAAGACTCAGACCTTTTGGAAAAGCAGGAGAGCTATCTCCTCAGCTATCCTTCTATGAAAACTACTTTAAAAAGGAAGCACGGGTCTGGGAAAGACTTGCATGGACTAAAGCAAGATTTATCACAGGTGATTTATCTGTAAAACAAGAAATGGACAGGCTTATTGAGGATTTTCTGTTTTCCACAGAAATAAACAGAGAGTTTATTAATGAAGCTATTGATATGAGGTTCAGGCTTGAGGGACTTGCAAGGGAAACTCCAGAGGAGATTGATATAAAACTTGGCAAAGGAGGAACAGCAGATATAGAATTTCTCATTCAGATTTACTCTCTGAAAAACAAAAAAAGACTTACAAACATTCTGGAAGGGGTGGAGTTATTTAAAAAGGAGCTTATAGACGATTACCTGTTTTTAAGGGAGGTAGAAACAAGACTAAGAATGATAAAAGGAATAGGCCTGTCTAAAATATACAGAAACTCTCCTTTTTTATATAGAGTAGCGCACTCATTTAAAATGGAACCTGAGCAACTATGGGAAAAAATTATTAATACTAAAAAGGAAATAAGGGAGATATTTTTAAGGGAGATGAAAATTTTAAGGGAAAGTTAAGGGGGAAATTCCCCCCTGTTTTATTTAAAATCCGCCAAATCCCTGCTCAAGATTTACAGCTACAACCTGCTTAACTTCAGGAATTTCTTCTTTCAGTTTCATCTCAATTCCGCCTTTGAGTGTAACCAGAGACATCGCACATCCGTGGCAAGCACCCATTAGTCTCACATAAACAGTTCCGTCTTCTCCAATATCTACAAGCTCAACATCACCACCATCAAATCTTAAAGCAGGTCTAATTTTTTCTAAAACTTCTTCCACTTTTGCCCTATCTATTTGAACTTTTTCTTTTTGTTCTTGTGTCATTTTATTAACCTCCACTGATTTTTATTTGCCATTATTATATGCCTTAATTATAGTATTCGTATGATTTTTATCAATAGCCTGATATAATTTTTTCAAAAACAGGGTTGAGATGAAAGGTTATTTTATAACATTTGAAGGCGTTGAAGGGGCAGGAAAATCTACACAGGCAAAGCTTTTATACCAGTATTTAATAGATAATGGGAAAGATGTTGTCCTGACCAAAGAACCGGGAGGAACAAAAACAGGCCAGAAAATCCGCCAGATTTTACTGGAAAAAACTGATGAGATATTTCCCCCTGTAGCAGAACTTATGCTTTATGAAGCAGACAGAAATTTTCATATACATAACCTAATTAAACCTTCTTTACAGCAAGGAAAATATATAATCTGCGATAGATTTACAGACTCAACTCTGGCATATCAGGGATATGCACGGGGACTGGATATAAACCTGATAAAACAGCTAAATGAGATAGCTACAGAGGGAATAAAACCTGATATTACATTTTTGATAGATATTCCTGTAGAAGAAGGTCTGAAAAGAATCAGACAAACCCGTCAGGCAGACAGAATAGAGGATGAAGATATCCAATTTCACAAAAGATTAAGGGAAGGTTTTCTGAAAATAGCCGAAAATGAAAAAGACAGAATAGTGGTTTTAGACGGAATGGAATCTCCGGAAAATATTTTTGCAAAAATTATAGAGATTTTGAAAAACAGGAATATAATCTAAAAGTTATGAAACTAATAGGCCATGAAGACACAAAGCATATAATAAGGCTTTTTTTAGATAAGGATTTTCATTCCTATACATTTTTATTTGAAGGAAAGGATTGTATAGGTAAAAAATTAGTTGCCCTACAGACTGCACGGGCTTTTCTGTGTGAAAAGGGATACGGTTTTGGGTGTGGTGAGTGTGAAAGTTGCAGGCTGGTAAACAACACAATATCCAATATTTACGAAAATTCCCAGCTAAATCCACATCCTGATTTGAAGCTCATATCTCCTGAAAAAGAGATAAAAATAGACCAGATAAGGCAAATTATAGATTTTCTGAAACTAAAATCTGTCTCAGGTAAGGTGGTAATTATTGAAAAAGCAGAAAAAATGAATAAAGAGGCAGCAAATGCCCTGCTAAAAACCCTTGAAGAACCACCTGAAAACTCAATGATAATCCTTACAACATCAAATCAAAATGCCATTTTGCCTACGGTAGTATCAAGAACCAGAAAAATAAGATTTAAGCCCCTTAAAAAAGAGGAAATACTACAGATTCTGCAGCTAAAAACAGACGACCAAAAACTTTTAAAAACCCTGATAGCTCTTGCAGATGGAAGTTTATGTCTTCCTGACAAAATACTAAAAAAACCTGAACTATTAAAATACGCAAAAGACCTGTTTAGCCTACTCGCTGTTCAGCAGTTACATCCTGAAGGAATAATTACTTTAGGGGATGTTTTTGACAAACTGGATATTGATGATATCAACACAACACTGGACATCGTAGAAAAAATAGCATATAAAAAAATGCTTAAAGGAGATATATCCTCAGAATTTTATGATAAATTTATTAAGGAAAATCAAGAACTTAAGAATGCAATTGGCAAAGGAGTTAAGAAAAAACTTGCTCTGGAAGGAATGTATTTTAATCTCAAAACATAAGGAGGATAATAATGTCTGTTGCTATAGATACAAAAACAGTAAGGATAAGATTTTTAGATACGCATAAATTCAGTGATGTGGAAAATGTCCCTGAAGATGTCCAGAAAGGAGATTTTATTGTAATAGAAACAGAAAAAGGGGAAGAGCTTGTTCTTGTAGTGGGCAGGTCTGTGCCCGACCCTGATAACCCATCCCAGTATAAATTCCTCAGAAAAGCTACGAAGAAGGATATTTCTACATTTGATAAACATGAAAAAGAGGCAGAAAAAGCACTGGCATTGTGTAAAAAGCTTGCCGAAAATCTGGGACTAAAAATGAACCTGCTTAAATCCTATATTCCTCTAAATCGCTCTAAAATCATGTTTTATTATGTGTCTGAAGGAAGAGTTGACTTCAGGCAACTGGTAAAGGAGCTGGCTAAAAGGCTTAAGATGAGAATTGAGATGAGACAGGTCGGTGTCAGAGATGGTGTCCAGATGGCAGGTGCTATCGGTGTATGTGGACAGCAATGCTGCTGCTCAGTATTCATAGACAAGTTTGATACTGTAAATGTTGAAATGTTAGAAGAGCAAAATCTTCCACCTACCCCGACAAAATTCACCGGTATATGCGGCAGACTTATGTGTTGTCTTGCATTTGAGGTTGATAACTACTCAATTAGAAAAAACCTACCTGAGCTGGAATCAGAAGTTGAGATAAACGGTAAAAAATACATTGTGAAAGATTATGATTTTATAAAAGAAACAATTACCTTGATGAGCGAAGATGGAGAAACTGTTATATATACTTTTGACCAGATAGATGAGCTGGGATTAAAAAGGGAAAGTCCCTGTAGTAATTGCGGAATGAAAAACAACGAGGTAGAAAGGGTTGAAATTGAAGGAAATGAAAATTCTTGATATAGGCAAAAGGGTTCTTCAGGAAGAAAAGAAAGCATTAGAAAATCTTATAGAAGCCTTAGATGAAAATTTTGAAAAGGCAGTCCAGCTTATTCTGGACACAAAGGGTAAAGTAATTGTTACAGGAATGGGGAAATCCGGCCATATTGGAAATAAAATAGCAGCCACCCTTGCGTCCACCGGAACCCCTGCATTTTTCCTTCATCCTGCAGAGGCAATCCATGGTGATTTGGGTATGATTTCAAGAGAGGATATTATCCTTGCAATATCAAATAGCGGTGAAACCCCTGAACTCCTTGCCATTATTCCCACCATAAAAAGATGGGGAAACAAAATCATATCTATAACAAATAACCCAAAATCTTCTCTGGCACAGGAAAGTGATATTCATCTGTTTTTAAATGTGGAAAAGGAAGCCTGCCCGTTAAATCTTGCACCTACTTCATCCTCTACAGCCACACTGGCATTGGGAGATGCACTTGCAGTTGCATTACTTGAAATGAGAGGCTTTACAGCGGAGGATTTTGCCCAGTTCCATCCAGGAGGTTCACTGGGTAAAAAACTTATGAAAGTCAAAGAAATCATGCATACAGGGAATAAATTACCTGTTGTTTCCCCTGATACACCTTTACAGGAAACAGTAATCACAATGTCAGAAAAAGGATTTGGTGCTGCCCTTGTGGCTGAAGATAATAAACTTATTGGTATAATCACAGATGGAGATTTAAGAAGATTTATAAAAGCAGGGGGAAGTATTGATAAAAGCTATGCAAAAGATACAATGACAGTATCACCTAAGACAATCTCAGAGGATAGATTGGTAGTAGAAGCTTTAGAGCTTATGGAAAGATACAATATTACCGTTTTACCTGTTACAAAAGATGGCCGTATTATAGGCCTGATTCATATGCATGATATACTCAAAAGCGGTGTTATTTAAGATTTAATAAATATGAAACAAATTCCCTGTCTATTTTTGGCAGTCTTATGTTTTTCTGGGTTATGCAGTAGAACTTTCTTGTAAGGTTTAGTCCCTTTACTTTTACTTCTTTTAGCTGTGTTCCAAGTAGATTTTTCACAACAAGTCTTGAAACAAAGGATAAATAATCTGTATTTGATACAAGCCTTGCGATAGCATTACTGCTGCTTATCTCAATATCCGGTTTTATTTTAATCCCTTTTTTCTCAAGATTTTTTTCAACTATATTTCTTGTTCCTGAGCCTGTTTCCCTGAAAATAAACTTATATTTTTTCAGGTCTTTAACATCAATCTCTTCAGGAATATCAGTATTTTTTGAAGCTATCAGGATAATCTCATCATTGTAGAACTCAACGATTTCATATTTGCTTGAATGGATTTCATCTTCTATAAGTCCTATATAAAAGGTTTTTGAAAGGATACCTTCTTCAATTTCTTTTGAATTCCCCACAAAAAGACTGATTTTTATATCCTTTTTTTCCTTTAAAAATTCAGGAAGAATGTCAGGAAGGAGAAAATCACCTATCGTTGTGCTGGCACCAATCCTTAAGGTTTTTTGGAGGTTTTCCTTCAGGTCAGATAAACCTTCTTCCAGCAGGTCATAATCTTCAAGGATTTTTGATATGTATTTATAGAAAATTTCACCTTCTCTGGTAAGTAAAACGCCCTTTTTATCCCTATGGAAAAGGGTAATTCCCAGATAGTTTTCCAGTTTTTTTACCTGAAGTGTTACTGTAGGCTGAGATAAAAACAGCAGTTCTGCTGCTTTTGAAAAACTTTTTGTGTCTGCTACCGTTTTAAAAATTTTAAGCTTATGATAATCAAGGACTTCCATAATTCACCTGTAAAGTTATTTATTAATTTATCAAAATATCAAAATAAATGAATATTGTATGATTAAAATCAATTTCTGGATTGTTTAAATTTTTCGTGGGCTTGTTGAACTACCCGTTTTATTTTTTCTTCTGAAATCTGACTCTTTTTGCAATTGGTTCCCTTTTCAATAAAAGCGAGAAACTCTATATTTCCTTCAGGACCCCATGTTTCAGAAAAGTCTAAATCTTTAACACAATAACAACTTTCTTCTAAACCATCTATAACTTTTTTAATAGCTTTTTGGTGGAGTTTTTTATCCTTTACAACACCACCTTTAACCTCATTCTTTGATAATTCAAACTGGGGTTTTATAAGAATTATTCCCTCTGCACCATCTTTTAAAAGTTCACATATATTGGGAAGTATTTTCAATATTGAAATAAAAGAGACATCAGAAACAACAAAATCAATTTTTTCAGGGATTTCTTTTTCTGTTAAATATCTGGCATTGGTTTTTTCAAGGGATACTACAGCCGGGTTATTTCTTAGTTTTTCATGGAGCTGGTTTGTTCCAACATCAACGGCATATACTTTTTTAGCCCCGTGTTGCAGAAGGCAATCTGTGAAACCACCTGTCGAGGCACCTATATCAAGGCAGATTTTATCTTTTATATCTGTTTTGAAAACATTTATTCCCTTTTCCAGTTTATAGCCGCCTCTGGATACGTATTTTTCTTTTTCTTTTATGTAAATATTGGCATCTGTTTTTACTTTTGTCCCAGGTTTATCAACTTTCTGATTGTTAACAAATACAACTCCGGCCATTATAAGCCGCTGGGCTTTTTCCCTACTTTCAACCAGTCCTTTTTCCACAAGAAGTTTATCCAATCTCTCTTTTGTAGCCATAATCCCAAAATATAAGAAGTTTAAATACTTTGCAACAGTTTTACGATACTTATACATATATAAAATACAAAACAGGATTTCCTATGGATTTCAGAGAAGGATTAAATGAGTTTGGGAAAGCATTAATCAATATAGGCGTAGCATCAATAATATTTGCAATTATACAACCTCTTGTAAAAAATGAATTTTCAAGTAAATTAGGTATTATAGCCTTAATTATGTTTATAATTTTATCAGGGATTGGTATTTTACTGATTTCCCTGGGAGGAAAAAATAATGACTGTTGAAGAATATATGATTCTGGTAACTGTTGTCCTTTCTATAATGGGTTTAATCCTGTTCTTTATCGGCCTTAAATTAGAGAAAAAGAAAAACAGAACATAATCTAAACCTTTCAAATCAGAGATTTCTCATAAAATCCTTCTCTTTCCAAGAATAAAATTCTGATATAGACAAATCAGTGGAGGCAAAGTATGTTCTGGGCACAGATTGATAGACACAAAATCAAAGTTTATGGAAAAGAAAGTAAACTACTGCTAAAAAATCAAATGAGAGACGATATAGCTTTTTTACATAACCTTCTTTCAAATGATATAAAAGGTCTTCAAACAGGAAAATTTAATTATAATCTCAGGCTTACAGGTAATGGAGAACCTATTCAGGACTTTTTTGTTTATAAAGATGATGATTTTTTTATTCTGGATACAGATGAGAATCCGGAAGAGCTTGCATCAGAGCTTAATAAACTAAAACTTTCCCTGAAGGTATTCTTTGAGCCTTTAATCTATCAGCATGTTATTATCTGGGGAGAGGAAGCAGCAGAGTTTTTGAAAAACTTGGGATTTGAAATTCCACAGGAGTTTGGTTTCACAAAAAAAGATGAAATATATCTGGCTAATAACCCGCTGAGGATAGGACAAGGAGTTTATGAGCTGTTTGGAAATCTGGAAAGTGTTCTTTCCCTCTTGAAAAAATTTGAGAAGGTAAAGCAGGAAACTCTGGAAAAACTCAGGATAAAAAATTGTATCCCCAAAATTGGAAAAGAATTAAAAAAAGGATTTCATCCTTTGGAAGCAAATATTTTGTATGCTTTTAGCTTTGAAAAAGGTTGTTATGTGGGGCAGGAGGCAATCGCAAGGGTTTATTTCAGAGGCAGACCTCCAAGGACTCTATCTAAATTTCAGATTGAAAAACCTGTAGAAGAAAACGAAAAAATCTATTTAAATGACAAACCTGTAGGGGTGATAACCTCTGTATCCCCTGACAAAACCATAGCACTGGGATACATACTCAGAAGTCTGTTTGAGGAAGGAAAAACTTTTAAAACAGACAGCGGAGAGGTAAAAATCATAAAAGAGTGTAATTAAATATTTAGTTGAGGAATAACAAGAAATCACCGATTTTGTGATAAAATACTAAAAAAAACACTTTAAAAGTAGGGAAGTCCTTATGAAAAAATCTTTTCTATTTTTAAGTTTAATTGCAATTTTTTTATTTGTTTCCTGTGCTAAGCCACCACAAGTAGTTTCTTTTAGCCCTTCAACACAAAACAAAAATGTGTTCAAAATAGTTGAAGGAAAAAAAACTAATAAAAATCTTGGTTTGACTACTGCACTTATATTACCTAAAGGTTCTATTCCTTCTTTCGAGCAAACTTCATCTACTACTAATCCTTTTACTAATCCTTTAACGTTGATGCAGAATATTTTAAGAGCATATAAAATTTCCTATAAATCAGCAAACTTACCTGAAGATTTTAAAAGGAATTTAGCAAAATCACTTGAAGCTATTTTATTAAACAAAGGATATAAAGTTACAGGCCCTTATAAATCTTTAAATGAAATGACCTATAGTGACAAAAAGTCTGTAGATTTTGTATTAATTCCTGTAGTTGAGTTATATCCAGAAATACAAGATAACGGATGTAAAAATAAAACACCTTTAACTGTATCTTCTTTAACACCTGCTGTTCAAAAAGGGGAAATTTATTGTTCTGGACAAGTCAGGTTTAAAGGTCAATTGTTATTTGAACTTCGCGAACCATTAACACAAGAAAAAATTTATATCAAAGGAATAGATTTCGAGACAGAACCAGAAAACTTTGAAGCTAAAGTTGTCTACGAAAGAGAACAAGATATGTCTCAAGCAATAATGCTAGCTCAAAGAACAAAACTAATGGCAATTAACAATGCTTTAAACAATGCATTAGTATCTGCCTATAATAAGTTTATAGAAATGTTCAAAAAATATATGCCCGAAGGAGAAGAAGCACGTCAATTAGAAAAACAAATTAAAGAACTTAAAAAACTCAAAAGGTATTAATAAATTTTTGCCTCCCTTTATAGGGAGGCTTCTCATATTTCAACATATCTTTCAATTTGTCTCAAATTTTTCAATCTGTCAAAAATTGGTATTACAAATATTATAAAAAGTAGTGTAATTTTGAAAATTTAAATATAAAATAAATAAGGTTTAAATTTATATGGAGGCTATTTAATGAAATTTTCAGAAAGGGTTCTCAGGGTTCAACCTTCACAGACACTTGTTATCACTGCGAAAGCTGCAGAAATGAGAAATAAAGGCATTGATGTTATTGGATTTGGTGCAGGAGAACCTGATTTTGATACTCCAGACTTTGTAAAAGAAGCAGCAATAAAAGCACTAAAAGAAGGAAAAACAAAATACACACCAGCAGCAGGAATACCTGAGCTTAGAGAAGGAATAGCCAAAAGATTAAAAGAAAAAAACAATATTGATTATAAACCTTCAGAAGTTATTGTTACCCCCGGTGCAAAAATGGGGCTTTATGAAATATTTGCCACGATACTAAATCCCGGAGACGAGGTAATAGTTCCGGCACCTTACTGGGTTTCATATACAGAGCAGATTAAACTTTGTGATGGTATACCTGTTATAGTAGAAATGTCAGAAGAAAATGGTTTTGTTTTAACGGCTGACCTTGTTGAAAGTGCAATAACGGACAAAACAAAAGCCCTTGTTCTAAATACACCTTCCAATCCAACAGGAGCAGTTATACCCCGTAGCGAACTGGAAAAAATAGCAGAGGTTTGCCTGAAGCACAATATATTAATTATCTCTGATGAATGTTATGAGGAATTCTGCTACGACGAAGAACATGTAAGCATTGCATCCCTTTCTCCGGAGATCAGAGATATAACATTTACCGTAAATGCCTTCTCCAAAGCTTACTCAATGACTGGCTGGAGACTTGGATGGGTTGCAGCTCCTGAAGAGTATATTAAGAAAATCAACATAATCCAGTCCCAAACAATCTCCAATCCAACTTCATTTGCCCAGTATGGAGCACTGGCAGCACTGGAAGACAAAGGCAAATTCCCTGCTATGATGAAAGAGGAATTTAGGAAAAGAAGAGATTTTATAGTTCAGGAGTTTTTATCTATAGAAGGAATTACCTGCCCTATGCCCAAAGGAGCTTTTTATGTATTTCCTAATATCTCTGCATATATAAAAGGTGATATCAAAAATGATATCGATTTCACAGCATATCTCCTTGAAGAAGCAAAAGTTGCCGTTGTTCCCGGCTCAGCATTTGGTAAAGAGGGATATATAAGACTTTCCTATGCAACATCAATGGAAAATATAAAAGAGGGAATGAGGAGAATTAAGGAGGCTCTGGCAAAATTATAAGAACAGGAGTTAAAAGATGAGAAAATTTTTCTATCTATTTTTTACAGTGGTTTTAGTAGCTTTTTTAGGATGCCAGCAAAAAGCCTCAGAGAAGTTCAAAGTTGACCCAGAGCCTATTATTCAGGATGCAATGAAAAATAAGAAGTTCCTTATTCTTGTGTTTGAATCAGCAAGCTGTCAGTATTGTGCAAGATTAAATAAAGAAGTTTTATCCCAACCTGATGTTAAAGAAAAATTGATAAAAAACAAAATAAATGTTGCTATTATTAATATTTACGGAAACAGAAAAATAACCGACCCTGAAACAAAACAACAGATGGAAGAAAGTGCACTTGCTGTAGCAGATAGGGTGGACGGTCTTCCAACTGTGATAGTCTACGACCCTGAAAACAATTACAAGGTCTTATTCAGATGGTCTGGATACGTTCCTAAAAATGATTTTAAAGATTTCTTAGATTATCTTGGCTCTAAATGTTATAAAAAAGTAAAATTTGAAGAGTTTGAACAAAAAGGAAAATCCTGTTAGGAGTTAGAGATGAGTGTTCCACAAATCTACATAGGAGAAAACTGGTTTGATATAAATGATGTGCTGAATAGCTACAAAGATGAAACATGTGGAGCGGTAGATATTTTTCTGGGTATTCCAAGGTCAGCTCCGGAAGATGGAGAAGTAAAAGAACTCCACTATGAAGCTTATGTATCAATGGCAGAAAAGGTAATAAATGAAATAATAAATGAAGCAAAGGAAAAGTTTGGAATTAAATATGCAGTAGTTCATCACAGAACAGGAGTTGTGCCTGTTCTGGTTCCTTCATTTCTGGTTGCTGTATGGGCAGGACATAGACAAGAAGCATTTGAGGCTTGCAGATATATAGTAGATGAAACGAAGGCAAGGGCTCCTATCTGGAAAAAAGAGGTTTTTAAGACCGGTGAAGAAAGCTGGAAGTAAGTTGTTTTGTAAAAAAAGCAAAAATTCCCAGAATTAAGCCTATTAAAAATTCACCAATAAGAGCAGGAATAGGTTCTGTTAAATGATGCAAAAACTCTAAACTATGTAAATAAATTCCACCTGCCACCAGAAGCATAGCCAAAGTTCCAATAACAGATAGGGCTTTTATTATATATGGCAACGATTTAACCATTAATATGCCTATTTTCTCTAAAAAACCATCATAATTTTCTATCAAATAAATCCCCATATCATCCAGACGAACGATAAGAGCAACAAAACCATAAACTCCTATTGTGGCCAGGACAGCCACTATAGAGACAGAAATAACCTGAACTAAAAAGGGTTTATCCTGCACCGTAGAAATGGCAATAATTACTATTTCCAGAGAAAGTATAAAATCAGTGATAATCGCAGATTTGATTTTTTCTTTTTCTGATAATTTTCTCTCTTCTGAATGATGTTTAACCAAATCTAAAAACTCCAGAATTTTTTCTGCACCCTCATAAGCCAGATATAACCCACCTATCATTAACACAGGCTTGATAATGAAAGGTAGAAAATAATTAAGAGCCAGTATGAAAGGAACAACAATCAGTTTGTTTAAAAAGGAACCCTTTATAATTGCCCATAAAACAGGTAGTTCTCTACTTGGAGGATATTCAGAAGCCTTTTTTGCACCTACGGCAAGGTCATCTCCTAAAACTGCAGATGTTTTCTGGGCAGCAATTTTCGTAGAAGACGCCACATCATCCATTAAATAAGCAATATCATCAAGCAGAGCAAATATCCCCGAAGCCATTTATTACCTTTCGTGTTTTTTCTTTAGTTTACTATGTAAATTTAAATAAGTTGAAAAGTTAAAGTTTTTTCTTACATTTTGGTAAAATTTGGTTTTAATTTTATATTTAATCCCAATACTGTATGTGGAGTATTGTAATGAAATTAATGATAGAAATTCCTGATGAAGAAATTTATGAAACAGGGAAGGAAACTTTAAAAAAGAAAATAGAAGAATACCTTGAGTTTATAAAATTAGAAAAAGACATAAAAGAGATATCCAAAGAACTAAAAGAAATCTTCTCTGAAAATAGATATTGGGAAGAAGTAGAAAAGATTAGACAAGAGGCCTGGCAAGAATATAAAAAAAGTCTTGAACTATAATGAAAATTGTTGTTGATGCCAATATCATTTTCTCTGCATTGATAAAAGGGAATCAGGTTTATATAAAAATACTAAATAATAGTGATGCACCTGATTTCATATTTGTGGAGCTTGAAAAATATGAAAATAGAATTTTAAGAAAGGTATCAAACAGACAAAAAATGAAAAAAATTATCCATAAATTGTTTAAAAAAATTTCTATAATTCCCAAAATAGGATTAGCAAAAACAAATATAAGAAAAGCCTATAACCTTTGCAAAGATATAGATGAAAAGGATACCCCATATGTGGCTTTAGCTCTTGAACTTGATGCATATTTATGGACAAATGATAAAAAATTAGAAAATAAGCTAAAAGAAAAAGGATTTTCCAAAATTTTAACGACAGAGGAACTTGTTAAATTGATAGAAATATAAAGTAGGTAAAGGAGAAAGATGAAAAAAGTAGCAGTTATAGGAGCAGGGCTTGCAGGTAGCGAAGCAGCTTACAAAATAGCAGAAGAAGGATTTAATGTTGATTTATATGAAATGAGACCTGTTAAACAGACCCCTGCCCACAGGACAGAAAAATTTGCTGAACTGGTATGTTCAAACTCCCTTGGAGGAAAGGAAATCACAACAGGGGCAGGGCTTTTAAAAGAAGAAATGAAAAAATTAGATTCTCTTGTTGTAGAAACTGCAGAAAAATTTGATGTTCCGGCAGGGGGAGCACTGGCAGTTGACAGGGAAAAATTTTCAGAGGAAATAACAAAAATCCTTGAAAACCATCCAAATATAAAAGTAATCAGAAAAGAGATAACAAAAATTCCCGAGGATTACGATTTTGTAATAATAGCCACAGGGCCTTTAACATCTGAAGAACTTTCAAAAGAGATACAAAAGATAACAGGAGCAGAGCATTTATACTTTTATGATGCTATTGCCCCAACCGTTGATGCAGAAACTGTTGATTATTCAAAGGGTTTCTGGGGTGATAGATACGGTAAAGGAGAAGGGGACTATTTTAACTGTGTTTTAACAGAGGAAGAGTACGAGCAGTTTTACAATGAGCTTTTAAAAGGTGAGCAGATTCCACTAAAGGATTTTGAAAGGGCTGTATTTTTTGAAGGTTGCCTGCCTATTGAGGAGATAGCCAGAAGAGGAAAACAGACCCTTTTATTTGGACCTATGAAACCAGTTGGACTTGTTGACCCAAGAACCGGTAAACAGCCCTTCGCAGTAGTTCAGCTCAGAAAGGAAAACAGAGAAGGAACTCTGCTTTCAATGGTCGGATTTCAAACAAAGCTGAAATATCCTGAGCAAAAAAGGATTTTCAGACTTATACCGGCCTTAAAAGATGCCACATTTGTCCGACTGGGGTCTATCCATAGAAATACATTTATACAATCCCAGAAGGTATTAAAGCCAACCCTCCAGCTTAAAAAAGACCCTAAGATACTCTTTGCAGGTCAGATAACAGGTGTTGAAGGATATGCTGCATCTGCAGCAACAGGAATACTGGCAGGAATTAATGTTGTTAGAATGTTAAAAGGCAAAGAGCCTGTCGTTCCACCTGAAACAACAATGCTCGGTGGACTTGTAAAATATATAACAGAGCCAAAGGATGAACTACAACCTATGAACCCAAATTTTGCCCTTTTACCTGATCTGAACAAAAAAGTAAAAGATAAAAGAAAAAGGAAACTTCTGAAAGCAGAAAGGGCATTAAAAGACATGGAGGAGTTTGCAAGAAATTGGAGAAATTAGAAAATCTCATACTTGCTGCTGCAGGAATTTACAGACAACCAGAACTTGTTGATGAGATTATTACTTTGCAGGAAGAATTAAACCAGCAGATTGATAAACAGATAAATAAGCAAAAAGGATTAGACTGTCAAAAAGGCTGCTCTTACTGCTGTTATGGCTGGAATGTTCAGATGACTATCCCAGAAATGCTGATGATTATAAAAGATTTAAATTCCTTTCCCCCAGGAAAAAGAAGAAGAATAGCTGACAGAATATATGAATTTTCTAATCAAACTGATTACGAAGGTGTAGCCTGTCCTTTGCTTGAGGATAATCTATGTCTGGTTTATGAAAGTAGACCTTTTATCTGCAGAACATACTCTTCTTATGATGTTTCTTTATGCGAAAATAGAAAGAAATTTGTTTTTCCTCCCTTTGTTGAAGAAATAATAAAAAATGTTGTTCTTCCATTTGAAGAAAATATAGAAGAGCCCTTTAGAACTCTTTTTGAAACAAAAGTTCCTATTTCTAATATAAAATTTGATTACTACAGAGACTTATTTTATCTAAATCTGGCAAATACAATAAAGATTGTTCCTATTCATGAAAAAATAGAAATTATTCCACTGGAATTTGCAAAAAAATATCTTCAAACCTAAGTAATTCATTGATAGATGATATAATTAAAAATAATCAACAATAAGGGGGTATGTCTATGCCAACTATAGCAAAAAATACAGAAGAACTTAATTCTTTGTTGAATGGTGTTGTATCTGTAGAAGGAGAAAAAGTTTCTATAACAGATGAAAGCAAACTAAGAGAAAGTGTAATTGATGACCTTATTTATACAGCTGTTTTTTCTGAAGACGAAAGCACAAAAGAAGAAGCAAAAAGGCTTATAAGGGAAATTGCCAATGAGTTTGGAGCTGTTGCAGCTTCTATACATGACTTTTATATGGCAATGGGCAGAGGTGAAGTTGATAAGATTACAACCCCTGCTGTAAATATCAGGGGAATGACCTATGATGTTGCCAGACAAATATTCAAAGTTGCTCTTAACCACAATATTGGAGCCTTTATCTTTGAAATAGCAAAATCAGAAATTGGATATACATTCCAAAGACCCTCTGAGTATGCTGCTTGTGTTTTAGCAGCTGCAATAAAAGAAGGATACAAAGGACCTGTTTTCATACAGGGAGACCACTTCCAGTTTAACGCTAAAAAATATGCAGAAGACCCTGAAAAAGAGCTTCAGGCTATAAAAGACCTTACAGAAGAAGCTCTAAAAGCAGGCTTTTACAACATAGATATTGACCCATCAACTCTCGTTGACTACTCAAAACCAACTCTTAAAGAACAGCAGTATCACAACTATATAAATACTGCAAAAATGACCCAGTTTATCAGAGAGATAGAACCTGAAGGGGTTACTGTTTCTGTTGGTGGAGAGATTGGACATATCGGTGGTAAAAACTCAACTGTAGAAGAGTTTGAGGCATTTATGGAAGGTTATCTTGAGGAACTTCCAGAAGGTATGCCTGGAATTTCTAAAATATCTGTTCAAACAGGAACAGAACACGGTGGAATTCCTCTACCTGATGGAAGAGTAGCAGAGGTTAAACTGGACTTTAATGTTCTCAGAGATATCGGAAAAGTGGCAAGGGAAAAATACGGCCTTGGTGGAACAGTTCAACACGGGGCTTCAACACTTCCAGATGAACTATTTGACAAATTCCCTGAAAACAACTGCTGTGAAATTCACCTTGCAACAGGATTTCAAAACATAATGTATGACCTTATACCTGAAGACTTCAAACAAAAAATCTATAGCTGGATAAAAGAGAACCTCAAAAATGAATGGAAAGAAGGCTGGACAGAAGAGCAATTTATCTACAAAACAAGGAAAAAAGGTTTTGGACCATTTAAATATGAATGGTGGACATTAGACGAAGAATATAAAAACAAAATCCTTGATGCCCTTTACAAAAAGTTTGAGTTCCTATTTGGAAAACTAAACGCATTTAACACAAAAGAACTTGTTGAAAAGTATGTCAAACCTGTAAAACTTCCTTACGGTGCAATCAGAAAATAATCAAACTGGCAGGGTTTCTACCCCTGCCTTATATTTAGATAAAAAACCTGTGAGGATTCATCATGCCAACAGCAACTCTGTCCAAAAAATCTTCCTCAAAGCAAAAATCACCTAAACCATACAAATTCACCATAAATCATCTAAAAAAAATGTATGAGGCGGGGATATTTAATCCAGAAGAAAAAATAGAATTAATAAACGGGGAGCCTTTTATCATGACACCAATAGGATTTAGACATGCAAAAGTTTTAGAGAGATTAGAAAGGAAGCTTTACGAGATTATTTATTCTGACCCTGAACTTAAAGAAAAATTTGTTATCTGGACACAAAACCCTATAAGAATTAATTCAAAAAACCTCCTATATCCAGATATAGCTATATATCCAGAAGAGATTTACAAAAAGGAAGATATTCCAAAAATAAAAGATGCAGTTTTAATAATAGAGATTTCAGACACAACCCTTGATTACGACAAAGAAATAAAACTTCCAGTTTATGCAAAGGGTAAAGCCAAAGAAGTCTGGATAATAAACCTAAAAGATAACGTCTTTGAAAAATACACCCAGCCATCAAAAAAAATGTTCAAATCAATCCATATCTACCAGAAGGACGAACAGGTTAAAATCCTCAATAAAAAGATTAACCTTTCAGAAATTTTAAATGGCTAAAACTTATAGGCAAAAACAACACTCTAATTGTAAAATAGTTTTATTCTAAACAATCAAAAGGAAGGAATTAATGTCCATATTAGATCAGCAGATAAATGCGATAAAAGAAATTTATTCTGAGATTAAAAAGTCAGGAGCAAAAATTCAGCCGGTAATCGTTGGAAAATTTGCCCTTACTGTTTACACACAAGGGATGTATCCTGCAAATATCATATCCTTTTTATATCCTGATTTACAACTGCTAACAAAGGTTCTCAAAGAGCTTGGGTATCAACAGATGGGAGATTTTTGGACTAGGGGAGATATAGTTGTAGAAGTTAGCAAGAAATTTAAGCTTATTCCTACAGGTTCTTTTAATCAGATTGAGGTTGATGGTCAGATTATAAATGTAGTATCCCTGGAAGACTTACTTGTAGATATGATGAATGAATGCGTCGCCGGAGATGAAACTGTATGCGAGCTTATAAAAATGCTTATAAAATCATATTTACCGGTTTTAGATT
Source organism: Persephonella sp. (assembly GCF_027023985.1). Classification (NCBI taxonomy): domain Bacteria; kingdom Pseudomonadati; phylum Aquificota; class Aquificia; order Aquificales; family Hydrogenothermaceae; genus Persephonella; species Persephonella sp. Next base: position 80,927 of record NZ_JALVTW010000010.1, read on the forward strand.
TTCATCATATATATTCCAATTTAAAAAATAAACAGGCTGTAATAAAATTTAAACAGTATAGAAAAGAGGCAGAGGGGTAAAATGACACAGATAGGGATTGATTTAAACAGATTTATTTTAGAAGAAGAAAGAAAATTTCCAAAAGCAACCGGTTCATTATCTATGGCACTCATGGCCATAGAAGCTGCAGCTAAAGTTATAGCTTCCCATGTTAGAATGGCAGGACTTGCAGATGTGCTGGGAAAAGCAGGAAAAGTTAATGTTCAGGGTGAAGAAGTCCAGAAACTTGATGAACTTTCCAATGAAATACTGATTAATCATCTATCAGATTGTGGGCAGTTCTATGCACTGGCTTCAGAAGAATTAGATGAACCTATATTTCCTTCAAAAGGAGTTGATGGAAAATATGTCATCTCTTTTGACCCGTTAGATGGTTCTTCAAATATAGACGTTAACGTTAGTATCGGGACAATTTTTTCCATTCATAAAAAAGTGACAGGAACAATTGATGATTTTCTACAAGAAGGTTATAAACAGATTGCAGCAGGATATATTATTTACGGTTCTTCCACAATGTTTGTCCTGACTACAGGAAATGGAGTTAACGGATTTACATTAGATCCTTCTGTTGGTATGTTTTTACTCTCCCATCCTGATATGAAAATTCCAGAAAAAGGAAAAATCTATTCTATAAATGAAGCAAATGCTAAAAAATGGACACAGCCTAAACTTATTGATTATATAGAAACACTAAAAGAAGAAGGCTATACAACAAGATATATAGGTTCAATGGTAGCCGATGTTCACAGAACACTTATAAAGGGTGGAATATTTGGATACCCTGCAGATAAGAAAAACACAAACGGAAAACTCAGACTTCTTTATGAAGCTGCTCCAATGGCATTTTTAATAGAGCAGGCCGGCGGAAAAGCAACAAACGGAGAAATTGATATACTCCAGATAAAACCTACAGATATCCATCAAAGAACCCCTGTTTTCCTTGGAAGTCCAAAAGAAATTAATCAATTAATGGAGTTTATAGGATAAATGCAATATCTGGCTATTATGTTAGGTGGAGCCCTTGGGGCTCTCTTTAGATTTTTTGTTTCGTCCTTTGTTAACAAATATTCCGGACTTGAATTCCCTGCAGGAACTCTGACTGTAAATGTAATCGGCTCATTTATCCTTGTGTTTTTTACAGTTATAACCCTTGAAAAGCTAAGTATAGATCCTTTATGGAGAATGTTTTTTGCAGTAGGATTTTTAGGGGCTTTTACTACCTTTTCAACATTTTCCTATGAAACTATAGCTTTAATGCAGGATGGGGAATATTTTAAAAGTATATTAAATATTTTACTGAATAATGGACTATCTATAGCTGCAGGAATAGGTGGTTTAATTCTGGCAAAAAGTTTGTCCTAAGGAGCTTATTATGAAAATAGAGGGAGAGGCTTATTTACTTAGAATATTTATAGGCGAAAATGACAGAATAGATGGAAAGCTGGCATATAAGAAACTTGTTGAGATTATGAGGGAAAATGATATAGCTGGAGCTACAGTTTTAAGGGGAATACTTGGATATGGTGCTTCCAGCAGAATACATGCAGCAGGATTATTAACCCTCTCCGGAGATTTACCTGTTGTAATAGAAGCTGTAGATAGAGAAGAAAAAATTAAAAAATTAATTCCTGAAATAGAAAAATACATAAAAAATGGTCTCGTAACCCTTGAAAAAGTCCATGTGATTAAATATGTGTATGATAAATCATAAACAAAACCCAAAAATTATTAGATAATCTAAAAAACCAAAATCTTTGAGGAAAAGATGCTTTTCATAGGAATAGAAACAAATCCTGATAAAACTTATACAGTAGCTCAGATGGATAAAAACAGAAATATTCTTTATCTGAGTTCTTTCTGGCGTGAAGGACTTTTATGGTTTTTAGACCATAAAAATATAAATGTTGTGGCAGTCAATCTCCCTTCCTGGTATAAAATAAATCAGCAAAAAAATGCCCTTGATGTAATCAGAACTTTAACCGATATATTTGAATTTCAGGAGGCAGGGGAGGAAACAGAAAAAGAAAAAATTGTTATCAAAACAGATACAGATCTATTTTTTAGTCAACTGGTAAGAAAAGACCTATTGCCTATAACAACCCCAGAAGGTTTAGAACAGAGAATCTACAATCTTCCAAAAGCCGGAATTATAGTTCAACCTGAAATGTTTTCAAAAGAAAGAAAACAGATTCAAAGGGAGCTTGGAGCGATAGCATCAGCATTTGCAGCATATTCTTATTATCACGACACCTATGATACTGTAGAAAGAGAAGAGGATAAACTTTATATTCCTAAATACAGTTTCGTTCCAAAAGAAAAAAGAATAATTTCCCGTTTATATTAATTCTTTTCTTTATACATGGACATAAAGTTTCTACAGGCGAGTTCATCACCTAAACCACATGCTTTTTTAAAAAACTGCTTCGCTTTTTTATAGTCTCTCTTTACACCTATTCCCTGATTATATAGAACCCCAAGATTATTACAGGCAAAACTGTAATCCAAATCACACGCTTTTTTGAAAAACCATATAGCCTTTTTTATATTTTTTCCCACATTATGCCCATAAAAATAGATTATCCCTAAATCATAACAGGCAAGGGGATAACCTAAACTACAAGATTTTTCATAAAAATAAAGAGCTTTTCTAAAATCCTTTCCATCGTAAATTGAGCCTAAATGAAAGCAAACTTTGGCATTTCCTTCATTACAGGACTTTTTTAAATTTTTAATATCTTCCCCAAAGGAAAAACTAAATAGAATAAGAAGCAATCCTATAAATAAACCTGACTTTATTTCAAAAATCTTTTGCATTCCCATTTTTTGACTGTAAGTTTAATACTGCCGGTATTTATTTTATAAAATTCACAAGACTTGACAAATTTGAGTGTAGATATATAATATTTTATGTAAATAAAATTATAAAATTTATGGAGGTGAGGACGATGGACAGAAGAAACTTACCAGCATTCGGATGGAACCCATTCAGAGAATTGACAAGAATAGAACAAGAATTAAATAAAGTATTTAACGAACTTGTTCCAACTCCAAAAAGCGGTGAACTTGTGGAAGTCACAACTTGGGCTCCAAGAGTTGATGTTTATGAAAAAGATAACAAACTAATTATTGAAGCTGAAATCCCAGGTGCTAAAAAAGAAGATGTGGAAGTTAAAATTAAAGATAACGCAGTAGTAATAAAAGGCGAAGTAAAAAAAGAAGCAGAAGAAAAAGACAAAACTTACTATAGAACAGAAAGATTCTACGGTGTATTTGAAAGGGTTATCCCATTACCAGTAGAAGTAAAAGCCGAAGAAGCTAAAGCTTCATTTGAAAACGGCGTCCTGAAAATAGAAATACCTAAAGCTATAGAAGAAAAAGAAGTCAAAATCGAAGTTCAATAATTGGCCTCCTCAAAGCTCCCTTCAGGGAGCTTTCTCCTATCCTTTGCATTTTGAAGCCATTCAAAGAAGAAAGCTAAAAATATTCCCAGAAATAACCCTGAAACTATTGAAACAACCATAATTAGCATTTTCTTTGGTTTTGCCGGTTTATCAGAAATACTTTTGCTTAAAACTTTAAAATTCTCTGTCAAAGGTGGTTTTAAAGAAAGTTCTAACATCTTAATTTGTCTATCTATATTTTTCAGTCGCAAGCGGAAATTTTCTAATTTTTCATCTATGGATTTTATCTGTATTTCATTAATCTGTTTTACTTTCTTTTCAATTGCCGGAATTTGTTCCTGTTCTATGTTTTTAATCTCAAGCTGATAATTTTTAATTTTATTTTGCAGAGAGGTAATCAGATTTTCATATTGGGCTATTTGATTTGAAACTATTAATAAGGAAGAATCTGAAAGATTAGGATTTTTCATTGCTATTGATAAATTTTTAATAGCTTTTTCATAATCATTTATAGAAGATAAATAGCTTTTGATTAGCAAATTAAGGTTTTTTTCTTTTTCCTGTAAAAATGCCATTTTTCTCTTTAAAAGTGGTATTTCTTCTTTTATGAGAAAATCTTTCTGTCTCTCTAATTCTTTTATTTTGTAATCTTGAATTACTTTCTTTTCTTCCTCTAATCGTTCAATTTTGTTTTTTGTATCTAAAATAAATTTCTGTAAAACAGGTTTATATTCAGATTGCAGATATTGAAGTATTTTACTTATTGCTTCTTCTCCTTTTTTATTGGAAAGACTATACACCCTTATTAAAAAAATATCTGTTTTATCCCTTTTAACTGTTTGAATATTAACATCATCCAGATAAAAACCGTTTTCTTTTAAAAATTTTTTTCTATCGGTTCCTTCTTTGTAAAATTTTGCCTTTACCAGACCTATAATCTTTGATATATCATTGGCAGGAACTCCATTTATATAAATATTTTTAATGTTTGCTTCTACTTTATACAAAGGAGTTGATAAAATAATATAGACTAATCCTGTAAAGAATATAAATACCGTAGAAATGATAATTATCTTCCATCTCTTTTTTAGTATTAGAAAAAGCTCATAAAGGTCTATCTCGTCTTCCTGACAATAGACAATTTTATTTGCGTCTGTGTCGTCTGCTTTTATTATTGGGATTTTCTTTTCATACATAATTATTTTTCTATATTTTTTTATAATTAATATATCACATTAAATAATAAATTAATAATTCATACAAAAGAAAAATTTTTGGTCTAAAATTTTTTTATGATAATAATTCATTATTTAGATAATAATCTTATTACTTTTGAACTAAAGTCCTTATCTGCAATCCCTCTGGCATCTAACGTTCTTTCAAAACTAAAGGAAGACCTCTATGTAGATTGGGCTTTTATTTTGGAAGAACTTAATGAAACTGTTGAGGAAGGTATAAAAGGCAAGAAAATCAATGTCCTTGAAATGAGGGATACTTCAAAAGAAAAAATAGTTATCATCTCAGTTGAAGAATACGACCTTGTTGCCATAATCCCATCCTGATAAAATAGTTTTAAAAACCATTGAGGTTGAAATGTCTGTAAATCTTTCCTTTGAAGAATTTAAAAAGCTTGCAACAGAATATAATGTAATTCCTGTTTATAAAGAGATACTTCTTGATTTGGATACTCCTCTATCTGTATTCTTAAAAATTTTCTCTCCTGAAAGATTTAGCTTTTTATTTGAAAGTGTAGAGCAAGGGGAAAACATAGGGAGATACTCTTTTATAGGTTCTTCTTTACCTGTTTACATAAAAACAAAAAAAACATTTGCAGAATTCTATAACAACGGTCAGATAGAATGTAAAAATACAAAAGACCCTATAGATGAGCTTAAAAATCATCTCAAAAAATATAAACCTGCAAAGCTTGAAGACCTTCCACCATTTTGGGGTGGTTTTGTTGGGTATGTTGGATATGATGTGATTTCTTTTTATGAGCCTATTCCGGATATTAAACCGGACACTTTAAAACTACCTGATATCTTCTTTTTCCTTAGCGATGAGGTAATTGCTTTTGATAATGTGAAAAAGACAATAAAAATCATAGTCAGTGCTATATTAGAGCCTGAAGATAATATAGAAGAAAAATACAATGAAACATTAAATAGAATTAATGAGATTGAAAATAGGCTTAACCGAGAGGTAAAGCTAAATAGACTGCCAATAATAAACATAAAAGATGTTGATATTAGCAGATGGAAATCAAACTTTAAAAAAGAGGATTTTCTAAAAGCTGTTGAAAAATGCAAATACTACATCAGAGAAGGGGACATTATACAGGTTGTTATCTCCCAGAGATTTCATAAAAAGCTTGAAACAGACCCTATTAATGTTTATAGAGCAGTAAGGGCGATAAATCCTTCACCATATCTTTTTTATCTGGATTTCAGGGATATTAAGCTGATAGGTTCTTCTCCGGAAATACTGGTTTCTGTAAAAAATGGAAAAATACAGACAAAACCTATAGCAGGAACAAGACCAAGAGGGAAAACATCGGAAGAAGATAAAAAACTTGCAGAAGAGCTTATTTCTGATGAAAAAGAAAGGGCAGAACACCTTATGCTTGTTGATTTGGCAAGAAATGATGTTGGAAAGGTTGCAAAAGCAGGCAGCGTAAAGGTTGATAGATTTATGTATATTGAAAATTATTCCCATGTGATGCATATAGTTTCTGATGTTTCCGGTGAGTTAAAAGAAGGACTTTATCCCCTTGACGTGCTTAAATCGGTATTCCCTGTTGGAACTGTAAGCGGTGCTCCAAAAGTTAGGGCAATGCAGATTATAGAAGAACTGGAACCAGAAAAAAGAGGTCCCTATGCCGGTGCCGTAGGATATATTTCTTTTGATGGTAATCTGGATACTGCTATTGCAATAAGAACAGCAATTGTTAGAAAAGATGATATTTATGTGCAGGCAGGGGCAGGTATTGTGGCAGACTCAATCCCTGAAAATGAATATCAGGAAACAGTAAATAAAGCAAAAGCCCTTATAAAAGCGATTGAAATAGCAGAGAATGTCTGATTATTTATTTTATGAATTCCTTTAATTCTTGAAGATTATTTATTTCAATCATATTTTGTTCTTTTCTTGCTTCTTCAATTACTTTTTGGGTTTTCAAGTTAGGAATTTTACTTTGTTTCTTATCAACAAATTTCCAAATAATATTGCGTATTATTTTTATCATTTTTCTACTCTGATAAAGTCAGACAGTATCTCAAAGTTTTTGTATAGATTTTCAAGGGGAATGTTTTCATTTTTCTGGTGTGCCTGTGCTGCTTCTCCGGGACCAAAGTTAACAGCATCTATTCCATACAGAGATAATCTTGCAACATCTGTCCATGCCTGTTTAGCTTCAACAGGGAGGGAGTATTTTTCTATAAGCTCCGATAAAACAGGATTATACAGGCAAACATTTCCAGATGGGCAAAGGTCTGTAAATTCAACCTCAGCTTCACCATTTACCAGTTTTAAAACATCCTCTTTAGCCTGTTCGATAGTTTTCCCCGGAGCAAAGCGATAGTTAACATTAATAACAAATTTATCCGGAATTATATTTCTTCCTCCTGAAAACTCAACCATTGTGGCATTCATAACTTCTAAAAATTTCATTCCATCAAATTCATACTCATGTATTCCGTAATCTGCAAGTCTTTTTAGGAAATCTGCTGCCTTATGGATTGCATTTTCTCCCTGCCAAGGACGGGCTGAATGTGCCCTTTTTCCTTTGAAAATAATAGAAGCGTGGAGTGTGCCAAGACAGCCAACCTGAACTTTGTTATCTGTAGGCTCTAAAGCTATCGCAAGGTCAGCTTTTTGAATAATATCAAACTCTGATAAAAGCGGTTCAAGACCATTATCAACATAAGGACCTTCTTCTTTTTCATAAAAAACGTATATCAAATTAAATCTTTTCTCTTTATTAGAAAAATAATCCATCAATCCCATCATTACAGCAAGGCCACCTTTCATATCAGAAGCACCAAGTCCATAAAGACGACCATCTATGATTTGACCTGTCAAATCATTTTCGCCGGGAACGGTATCCAGATGACCAACAAGTGCAAGGGTTTTCTTAGATGGGTCTATTTCATCAAAAACCATCAAAGAGTTGTTGTATCTGATTATATTTGATGGGGGATAATATCTTTCTACAAAATTTTGTGTGTAATCGGCTATCTCTTTTTCATTTCCTATAACAGATGGGATTTCAACAAGGTCCTTCAGATATTTAACCAGTTTTTCTTTCATTCCTGTGTATAACCTAACCTTTCTGATAATTCCTGAGATTTTTTGATAAATTCATCTTTGACTTTACCTGTTAATTCCTCGTAAGGAATTCTCCATGATGGAGCAGATAAAGTCATTGCTGCAACTACTCTACCTGTATGGTCTCTAACCGGCACAGAAAGACATCTAACTTCTTCTTCCCATTCCTCATCATCTATTGCATATCCGTTTTCTTTTACCATACGTATATGTTTTAAGAGCTCGTTCTTGTCTGTTATTGTTTTGGAAGTATATGGGACAAGTTTTTCATCCCTGAAAAATTCCTCAAGTTCATCCTCATCCATATCTGCCAGATGAACTTTTCCTGAGGCTGAAGCATAAAGGGGAAGCAATCTTCCAACCCTTGATTTAACAACGACAGGCCTGTTAACCTCATATGCATCAATATAAACTATTTCAAAACCACTCCTAACAGCCAGATAAACATTTTCCTGAAATTTTTCACCTAAATACTGAAGATAAGGTCTTGCTATGTTTCTAAGGTCTACATGGGACAGATAAGAATAACCGACCTCAAAATTTTTTATTCCAAGGGAGTATGTTTTTTTCTTTGGATTATAGTTTACATATCCTCTGTTTATGAGAACTTCAAGGATTTTTTCTATCTGATACAAGGAAGCATCTATATTTTTTTCTATTTCTTCAAGGGATACTTCGGAGTTTTTGGCAATAAAAAAAAGGATATCAAATGCTAAAGCTACGTTGTGGACAATGTAATCTTTTTTTGTTCTTTTTCTATACATTGAATTTCTCGGGAGTTATTTTAATGGCGGAGCCGACGGGATTCGAACCCGCGACCTCCGGCGTGACAGGCCGGCGTTCTGGGCCAGGCTGAACTACGGCTCCGCAAAATAAGTGGGCGGTATAGGATTCGAACCTATGACCCCCTCCTTGTAAGGGAGGTGCTCTGGCCAACTGAGCTAACCGCCCAATCAGGACAAATATAATATAAACTTTTTTTCAAAATGTCAACACTCTTTGGCAGTTTTAAGCCTGTTTACCATAAGTGTGCCGCAGCCACCTATTTTCCTTGTTCTATATTTATTTGATAAAGTAACCCTGATATCCTTGTTTTTCAGGAATAGGAAAGCTTTTTCATACTCTTCATCAGAGGTGGTTTTATATGGAATACCTTCTATCTCATTGTATTTTAGCAGGGATACTCCTATTCTTAACTCTTTTGCAATCTGGGCAAGTTTTTCCAATTCCTCAGGTGAATCATTTACTCCATTAATCAGCAAATATGCTATGTTATACATTTTTCTTTTTCTGTTTGATAGTTTTGATAAATGTTCTTTTAAAACAGGAATTATTTTTTCCAGTGGCTCCCCGTAAGGAATTATCTGTTTTCTTTTCTGGGTATCAACGCTGTGGAAGGATATATTTACCCCATTGTGTGGTAGTTCAAGAAGTTCTTTAAGATGCTTAACAGGAAAGCCGGTTGTATAAAATGAGCATTTGAGCCCTTTTTCTTTGAAATACCAGAATGCCTTTTTGACATTTTCCCAGTTAAGAAGCGGTTCTCCAATACCTGCAAAAGCAATATTTTTTATCTCAAGACCATCTTTGGTCGCCAGTTCGTATTGAAAGATTATTTCATCTGCAGACAGATTTCTGATTAGCCCATTCATACCAGAAGCACAAAAGGAGCATCTAACAGGACAACCAAGCTGTGAGGATACACACAGAGTATCTCCTCTATAATAAACAGCCTCTACGGTAAATTGGTCATCGGTTTGAACTTCCAATAATTTATTAAGCTGGTCTTCTATTACAGTTTCTACCTTCATGGCAGGTATAATATACTCCTTGAAATAAATTCAATCAATATCATTTTGATTTATAATTATCTAAAAAAATAAATCTGGAGGACTTTTTTGAGACCTTTAAGTGCGAATGAAATAAGGGAAAGCTTCTTAAAATATTTTGAGGAAAAAGGGCATACAAGGGTAAAATCTGCCTCAATAATACCTGAAACTGACCCTACCCTTCTTTTTGTAAATGCAGGAATGGTTCCTTTTAAAAATGTTTTTCTGGGTCTTGAAAAAAGACCTTACAAAAGAGCTACATCTTGCCAGAAGGTTTTCAGGGTATCAGGAAAACATAATGACCTTGATAATGTAGGCTATACCCCAAGACACCATACGTTCTTTGAGATGCTTGGAAATTTCTCATTTGGGGATTATTTCAAAAAAGAAGCAATAGAGTTTGCATGGGAATATCTTACAAAAGTCCTCCAGATACCAGAAGAAAGACTGCAGGTCTCGGTTTTTGAAGAAGATGATGATGCCTATGAAATATGGAATAAGGTTATAGGTCTTCCAGAAGAAAAAATACACAGATTAGGAGTAGAAGATAACTTCTGGTCAATGGGAGAAACAGGTCCCTGTGGTCCTTCCTCAGAGATTTATTTTGATAAAGGGGAGGAATACGGAAACCCTCAGCTTGGAGCGCCAGACGATAACAGATACCTTGAGATATGGAACCTTGTTTTTATGCAATATAACAGGGACGAAACAGGAAGATTAACTCCTCTTCCACACCCTAATATTGACACTGGAATGGGGCTTGAAAGAATAGCCTCTGTCCTGCAGGGTGTTTCCTCAAACTACGAAACAGACCTTTTTATGCCAATTATAAGATTTGCAGAAGATATAAGCGGGAAAGAGTATAAACCTGACCAGCCACAATCCCCTGAAACTGTTGCGATGAGAATTATAGCAGACCACCTGAGAGCAATAACATTTCTGATTTCTGATGGAGTTTTTCCTGCAAATGAAGGAAGGGGATATGTTCTCAGGAGAATTCTCAGAAGAGCTCTCAGATATGGAAAAGAACTTGGAATAGAAAGACCTTTCCTATTTGAAGGGATAGATGTTGTCATAGATATATTCAAAGAGCCTTATCCAGAGCTGATAGGAAACAAAGGATTTATAAAAGGTCTTGTGAAAGCAGAAGAGGAAAGATTTATAAAAACCCTCCGCAGAGGAATGGATATTCTTTACGAAATCATAGAAAAGGCCAAAAAAGAAGGCAGACACCACATAACAGGAAAAGAAGTATTTATGCTTTATGACACCTACGGCTTTCCTGTTGACCTGGTTGAAGATATAGCAAGGGATAATAATTTTGGGGTTGATATAGGAGAGTATTACAAGCTCCTTGAAGAACAGAGAGAAAGGGCAAGAGCTTCATGGAAGTCTCAGGCAAAAGAGGTTAAAAAAGTTTACCTTGATGCTAAAAACAGCCTTCCAGAAAACCAATTTGTAGGATATGAAAAACTTGAGGTAGAGGACGCAAAAATACTTGAAATTATAAAAGATGAAAATTTTGTTGATACTCTTCATGAAGGAGAAACAGGAGAAGTCATCCTTGATGTAACACCTTTTTATCCAGAAAAAGGTGGTCAGGTTGGAGATAAAGGAGTTTTAGAAGGAGATGGATTTTTATTTGAGGTGTTAGATACCCAAACCCCTGTTGAAGGGATAATCGTCCATAAGGGAAAAGTCCTATATGGGAACCTGAAAAAAGGTGAAACTGTTCACGCAAAAGTTGATAAAGAAAAAAGACAGGACACAATGAGACACCATACAGCAACACACCTGCTACATGCAGCTCTTAGAAATATTCTTGGTGACCATGTAAAACAGGCAGGTTCTCTTGTTCACCCTGATTATCTAAGATTTGATTTTACACATTTTGAAGCTTTATCAGATGAAGAGATAAAAAGAATTGAAGAATTAGTTAATGAAGAAATTATGAAAAACGAACCTGTTGTATGCAGGGAAATGCCTATAGATGAAGCTCTAAAAGCAGGAGCAATAGCCATTTTTGAAGAAAAGTACGGAGATGTAGTCAGAGTCATATCAGCAGGAATATCAACAGAGCTTTGTGGTGGAACCCATGTATCAAGAACAGGAGATATAGGATATTTCAAAATTATATCTGAAAGTGCAGTAGCTTCAGGAACAAGAAGAATAGAAGCTGTTGCAGGTAGAAAAGCTGTAGAAAAAGCCTTAAAAGAGCATTTCCTAATAAAAGATATAATGAAGTCCCTTACAGCAAAAGAAGACCAGATTATAGACAGAATAGAAAGTCTGAAACTAAAAGTAAAAGAGCTTGAAAGGGAACTTGAAAGCATAAAGAAAAAATCTATCGTTGACAGAATAACAGAGATACTGACGGTTATTGATAAAGGAGAATATAAAGCTGCTTACGGAAAAGTTGAAAATCTTGCACCAAACGAACTGAGAGATTTAGCCGATGTGGCAAGGGCAAAACTTGGCAAATCTGTTGTCTTACTGGCATCTGTAGACAAAGAAAAAGGCAAGGTAAACCTTATAGCCGCAGTTTCAAAAGAACTTACAGATAAAATAAAAGCAGGAGAAATAATAAAACAGGTTGCTCCCATCGTCGGTGGAAAAGGTGGCGGAAGACCTGATATGGCACAAGGTGGCGGAACACAAATAGATAAACTTGATGAGGCCTTTAAAAAGTTTGAAGAAATTGTTTAATTATGTTTTTAAAACCAAAAAGACAGGGAACTGTTATATTTTTCCTTGTCCTTTATACCACTGCTTTCTCACAGGAGAGTTTTATTGATATACTTCACAGAAAAATATCTGCTGTAGTTCATAATACAGCAGGGAAATTAGACAGTTTTTTTGCCGACCCTAAGATTAAAGAAGAAACAAAAGCATATCTAAGGCTTAGAGCAGGATTTGAGTATAACACTTCTCCTGATTTTAAAGATATATTTAAAGCTGATTTTAAAATAAGACTGGCAAAATTAGAAAAAAGTCTTGGTTTGTATATAGAAAGTTATCGGGAAAAACTACCTCATAAAGAAGAGGAGGAACCTGTAAAAATAGAAGAAGAGCAAAAAGGTAATATATCCGTTGGAATTGAGTATAAACCTAAGACAAAGTTCATAAAACATAAATTTTCCGTCGGACTAACAGGTTCTCCCAAAATCTATGCAAAATACCAGATTTACAATAAGCCGATTGTATATAAAAGATGGGAAATTACTGCATATCAAAGGTTCAGGGCAGAAAGGAAGTTAAATGACTACAGATTAGAAGAAAGCACAGAAATTTATATAGACAGGCTAATTAGGAAAAATACTATATGGAGAATATATTTAGAAAGATATAAAGCCTCAAATGTGCCCTATCAGATACTTAATTACTCTACGGCAATAAGAATTTATAATCCATTAAAAAAAATATATAAAAGGCCTACCGCTGTGGAGTTTTCTGGGGGAATAAACCAGCATAGATTAATAAATGGTTTTGTGAATAGCTATACCATTCAAAATAAACTCAGGTTCAACTTCTGGAAAAAATGGGCATTTTTTAATATCTATACAGGTTCTAATTGGGAAAAAGATAGAGGATTTAAAGGAACACCTTTTATAAAGGTATTTTTTGAGTTTTATTTTGGTAAGATGTAAACCGTCTTAATGGCTTTTAAAAAATTGCAAACTAAAACTTGTTGACGAAAAGAAAAAGGTAGTTATCAAAAAACTTGAGGTGGTTTTTGAACCAAAGAAGGTTTAAAGAAATTCAAAAATCTATAGAAGAAAAGTTTGTAAAAAATCTGGAAAAGCTTGATTTATCTTCAAAAGAAAGGTTTTTGGAAACCTTTCCTAATATCTGGAAGAAGAAAAGAAAGTTTGAAGAACATGTTAGGAAGAGAATTGAAATGGGACATATTTCACTTGAAAACTCTGAGTTGTTTTACGCCAAAAAAATTATAGAAGTGTTGGCAACAGCAGAAGATATTTATGTTGAATTTGGAGAAACGGAACACAAAGTTGATTATGTGAAATCAAAAGATTGGATTGTAATTCTCGGGAAAAAAGGAAAGATAGAAACAGCCTATAAGTTAGAAATAAATTTGCAAACTCTTTTGGAAAGCCATAAAATTAAATATGAAATACAAAGAGGACATTTTAATGAAGAATTTAGAAAAGCTATTAAAAGCTTATGGAATAGGGTTAAGTTATTTTAATGAAGATGACCCTGAAGCTGATTTACTTTTTGTTTACCGTTCCGAAATAGAAAAACATAAGCAAATATTAACTCCTTCCCAATTAAATGAACTTTATAAATATGACCTTAAAGCCTTTGAACTTTATGAAAAATATAAAAACTTTAAAACAGAAGCAGTTGACTGGTTAAGAGAAACTGTTAAACTGGCAAAATCTAACCTTTCTCCTCAACTTAAATAAAATCATAAATGAAAATTTGTGATTGTTTATCTCCTCTTTACTTCTATTTATTTTTACCTACGTTGGTAAACAGTTCCCCACATAGGATTTAAGTTATGGTAAAATTTACACAGTCAGTTATTTGGACGGTTTCTTTGGAAGATTCCTACACTCCCACCACTCTTGAAATCTTTCTACAAATTTCTACATTTTATTTTTTAGTTCTTTAGCCATTTTTAAAAGTTCTTTTGCTGTCTTTAACTGCAAATCAGCTTGATCTCTTCCTGTTTTATGACGCATGGATTTTGTTAATCCTCCAACCATACCTTTCAACTTGTTTATTAAAGATTCATCTCCTAATTTTTGAGCCAAATCTAAAAGTTCTCTTGCTGTTTTTAATTGTTCCTCTGCAGGATCACGGTTTAAATTATACCTTGTAGATTTTGTTAAACCTCCTATCATTCCTATTAGTCTTCTTATAAGAAGGTTCAAAAGTTCTTCTTTATCCATCCGTATATCCTCTTTATTAATAAAAACTATATTTATTAAATCTAAAAATTTTATTCTATTCTGCAATCAAAAAAAGCATTCTATCTATCACATTTACACTTTTAAATAAATAAAAAACAAAAATTATTTAAGTTCGTTTTCATATTTTAAAAATATTTCATGGCTTCTTTTAAAGAATTCAGATTTATGTTTTTCTATACTAAGATTATCTTTCAACTCTTGTATAGAATTAAAAATATAGACATTCTCTTTACTTATTCCTATAAGCTCTAATTTGGTCAAAACTTCTTCGCAAGTCTTGCACAAAACTAAAAAATGAGTTCCTTCTTTTAAGGAAACTTGAATATAACCAAATTCTATATTTTTATCCAAATATTTTAGAAAAGTTTCCGATGTTGCGTAGTTTATCATTTTAAGCTCATCTATGATTTTTTGTAAAGAATCTGTAATTTCCTTATTTTTCGATGTGATTTTTTTGAACTCTCTTACAATATTGTAAAAATTATTTTCTATCTTTTTTATTTCTCTATTTATTTTTAAAGAAATTTCCTTTCTAATCTTTGTGGCTATCTTTTTCACTTCATATCGAGCTTTTCTTTTGGCATTTGCTTTTTTTCTATCAGGATTATCAAAAAACCAGTCCCAGATTTTCCTCAAGGCAGATATTACTATTGCAGCTATTCCTACCACCTTTGCAATTGAAAAAGCTGCTATTATCCCTATTACGATAAATATTAAATCTACTATTTCCTTAAATATTTCTTCTAGTTTCCACTCAAGTTCTTTTAAAATATTTTCCATTTTGATATTAATTTCGGAAGTCGCGATAGAAACATCCTTTTCTTTTTTTTGGAAAAATTTGTTTAATACTTTTAGGAGATACCTTATTTTTTCTGCTGTTAAATCAATACGTTTTTTGGTCTTCTGAGAATAGTTTTTAATCTCTCTTTCTATTTTTTTTCTAAACTTGCAGAAAATAGTTTTTGTCTATACGTTATTTCTTCTTCTATTTTTTTTTCATCGTATTCATATTCGATGGCCTCATATAAAAACTCTAATAAATCATTCTCAAATTTAGCTATTTCTATATCCGTTATCTTTTTTATATTTTCTTTCAATATATCCTTTTCTTTCTTCAAGTTTTCTTGAAGAGATTTTATTTCTTCAGTTACTTCTTTTAGCGATTTATCAAGATTTTTCTTTAAAGATAAAATATTCCTTATAACATTCTCCTGGGATTTTAAAATCTTCCTCGTATAATCCCATGGAATTACTACGTTTTTCCTTTGATTCTCTTTTTTGAGTATTTCTTCAAGAATTCTTATATTTGAAATTTCCTCTAAATATTCTCTCGTTGAATAATTTTTTAGAGCACTTTCAAAACTTGACTTTAGATTATCTGGGATACGCTTGGCTCTTGCAAAAAAAGCATATAATGCATGAATTATAAAAATATCTTTAAAAGATTCTCCTAAATACTCTTCTAAATGTTTTCTTGATCTTTCTTCTACTATCTTAATATTGTTTTTTAATAATTTTTCCAAAGCCAAAGGGGGGGAGAATTCCACGAATATTTATCAATCCGTATACATATGTATTTTTATTTAGATATTGACGAATTTTTAATAAAGTATTTTTTTCAGGTTCTTTACTATGAGGAAAGATATAGAAAACAATATGAGCTTTATTTACAGCTTTCCATATTTCATTTTTAACTTTCTTTTCATCTCCTTCAATTCCAGGCATATCTAACAGTCTTATTTTTTTTCCAAAAGAAAAACTTCTTATTTCTCTTGTAAAATCTTTTACACCTGTTCCTATACTTCTTCCGTCTCCTTTTATTAATGCTTCTATTAGAGTGCTTTTTCCAGCATTTGTTTCACCAAAAAATGCTACATTTAAAGTATCCCATTCTAAATGTTGAAATTTTCTTAAATAACTGCTGAGTCTCTCTATTTCTGTAAATATTGCTTTTTTTAAAGTATCAAATTCATCCTTATTTTCTTCTTGTAAAGATAATTCATATAGAGACTTAGATGAAGAGATAAATTGATCAACAAGTTTATCAATATCTTGTTTTAATTTTTCCATCTTTAAACTTCCTTACATTTATTTAAAATAACATTTAATTTTTTCAATTTGTTTAATTGATTATTATAATTTTCATATTGTTCAATCACTAATTTTTCATTCTCTTCATAATCACTAATTACAAACAAAAAGTTTCCTTTCAAAAATTCTGGATTTGTTTGATTTATTAATTCTCCAAATAATTCATTTAAATTTCGGATAAGTTCATCCTTTTTCTTATCAAACATAATTTTACTTGCCACTTTTCCACCAACAATTAAAACTTCAATTAATATTCCTATTCCTTTTAAAGCAGTAGAGATTTTTCCTGCTAATTTGGTTGCTCCCCACGGTTTAAACTTAATTGGAAGTTTAAAGAAATCTCTTGTTTTTAATACCGCTTCAGAAGAAATATTAGCTTTGGATATAAAAGCTCTCAGCATAGGTCCTGCAAATTCTATTTTTTTTACAAGCTCTAAAGAAAGGTTATCTATCTCTTCATAAGTAAAGTATATTTTTTCTAGGGTATTTTGAACCTCTTTTAAATATCTATACAAAGACTCAATTTCTTTTTCATATATTTTTTCAATTTGGGTTTTTAATATTTCTGCAGTTTCTGAAGTGCCTATTTCTTTTTGTATAACTTCTTTTAACTCTTTAGCATCAGCAGTAGCCTGTATATCTGTAATTAAATTTCTTCTTAAATTATCTAATCTTTCCTTAATCCGATTACTAGTCTTAATTAGCTCATTCCTAACTTCATCTAATTCTTGCTGCAATTCTTTTTTTTGCAATTCTACTTCTTCAAGTTTCATTTCTAACTCTTCAATCCATTGTTCAATTTCCGATTTTATTCTTAACACCACATCCTTTATAACAGAATCAACTTTCTTTTGAATCAACTCGTATTTTTTCTTTTCGATAATAGAATTTATTATTTTTTCCAATTCTCTGATATTAGATAGTTTTTCATATTCTTCTTTATTTTCTAACCAATACTTAATCCCCATTTCCCAAGGATCGGCGACTAAACAAACCACTAAATAGTCTTTTCTTTCAATTCCTAATATTTGATTTAAGGTAGATACTACTACATCTTTTTTTATTGAACAGGTTTCAGTAAAATCATCTTTGTTATTTATATCTATTCCCGTTTCATCCAATCTGTTTATAACAAAAATTGTTTGATCCAATTTACCCAAATCTCTTAAGAGCCATTCTATAGTCTGATGTTGACTTTCCCTCAAAGGATTCATAGCATTAGTTACAAAAATAACAAGATCCGTTTCAGATATATATTTTTTAGTTTTTTCATCATGTTCTATATGTTCTGAGAATAACCCTGGCGTATCTATTATTATGTAATCCTCAAACAAATATTCTTCTATCTTATCTGTTGTAGGAGCTGGCGAAATCTTTAAATCTGTCCTGTTTAATAATGCAGACAAAATAGTAGTTTTACCATCAGAAAATCCACCAAAGAAGACAATTCTGAATTTTTCATCTTTTAAATCTTCTATAGTCCGTTCTATTTTTTCTAACAATTCTTCTACATTCACAAATTCACGTGCTTCACCGATAATTTTTTTACATGTTTCAAGTTTTTTAATTGATTTACTCTTAAAATCGGAAAATCTTTTCATTGCTTTTCTCCCTCTATTTATTATGTAATATAATTACAAAAGACAATTTCGGTATAAATTTTACAATATAAAGAATATTATGAATATAAATGAACTCAAAAAAGAACTTGAAGAAAATTTTAAAGAAATATCCTCTAACAATGAAAATGAAGTTATAGACTTCATAATTAGACCAATTTTAGAGTTCTCTCTGAGAGAAAAAGGATTAAAATATAAACCTCATTATGTTAAAAGAAGTAATCAAAGTGGAAACAAGAATTTTAATCCAGATTTTATTTTGATGAAAAATGAAAATTATACTACCATGATTGAAGCAAAGAAACTAAATGAAACTTTTAATATTAATAGCTCTAAAGCGCTACTAAAATTTAAGAAAAACAAGTACACAAACGATGATAATGATGTTTTTGGTCAAATGCATCGTTATTTTCTTTATGCTAAGAAAGAATTAAAAGTAGAAATACCTATTGGAGTTCTAACAAATGGAAAAGATTGGTTATTCATAAAAGGTAAAGATTTTTGTGATTATAACAACCTTAAATATTTATTTAATACATCTAAAAAATTTCCAAGTTTATATCCTAAAAATGGTTGGAAAGAACAAATTGAACAAATATCTATCTATAAAGATGGAAAAGTTGATAAAGATAGGTTATCTGAATTAATTAATAAACTTCTAAGAATTTTTTGTCATTAATATAGCTTTAGTATTTAAGAAACTGTTTGCATAACTGCCGATAGTATAGATAGAGCTGCCTAAAAATGACTATAAACTGTTTGTCTCGTAAATTTAAACGAATAACAAAAACACTATCACGAATAAAACTCTGTCATTATTCTTAGTATATCAACGAATTTTCATAAAAAGCATTTTTTAATTGCAACCAGAGAAGATACAAAAGCTTTTTCGCCGTTCGGTTTTGTGATTTTCTTCTCTTGATAAAAAACTATATAAAGGTCAGAAAAAAGTCTTAAAAGCTCATTAGGTCTAAGAAGATAATCTTTATTTTTAGGCTGCATAACGTCTTTATCTTCAGATAAAGTAAATGTTTCAAAAATCAGAACACCTTCTTTTTTTAATCCTTCTTTTATTTGGGGAACAAGTCTTCTGTTTAAATAATTGATGTTTACAATAAGGTCATAAGTATTTTCTGGAATATTATATGTATCAAGGTCAGCATTTATAGTATTTATCTGTGGAGCTTTTTCTTTTAATTTTTTTAAAGCTACATCAGATATATCAACTGCATCTACATCAAAACCTTTTTGAGCAAGAAAAATAGAATTTCTTCCTAATCCGCAAGCCAAATCAAGGGCTTTTCCTTTATTTTTGGCAAGAGTATAGAACTTTTCCACTATTTCAGATGGATTTTCCCACGGATATTCCTCTTCTTGATATTTTTTGTTCCACTTTTCCTTATCTTTTTCCATATTTTTACCTGTAATAATCTTTTATTACATCTTCATATTTTCCTCGTAATTTTAAAATTAACTCTGCTATTTCCCTTACGGCTCCTTCTCCGCCTTTTTTTCTGGTTATATAAGCAACCAAATCCTTAAGCTCATTTACAGCATCTTTTACACAAACAGGAAAACCGACCCTTTTTAAAACAGGAATATCCACCAAATCATCGCCAATATAAAGAATTTCTTCATCTGCAATATTGTATTTTTCCTTTAAATATCCATATGCTTCAAGCTTGTTTTTTGCATTCTGAATAACTTCTGTTATTCCCAGTTCTAAAGCTCTTTTTTGAACTACAGATGAACTACGGCTGGTTATAATAGCCGTTTTAATACCAGCTTTATGAAGAAGATTTATTCCAAGACCATCTTTTACATTAAATTGCTTTAGTTCATTTCCTTCAGAATCATAAATAATTTTGCCATCTGTCAGAACACCATCAACATCAAAAATACACCACTTTATTTTTAGAGCTCTACCTTTAAGATTTTCCATTTTTTCTCCGAAATAGAAATGAGGTACCTTTTATGGTACCTCAGGTGGCAGGTTCGGTAAAGATTATTAGGAGGGTAGCATTTAAATTATATATTAATATCCGAATATTCGCAAATTAAACCAAATATAAAATTGATTTGACCTTTGTAGAATTAACTATTAAGATAATTCTAAAATACACATTAGGGAGGTTAGATTATGTTTGGAAAAGTATTAAAAGTAGGTGCTGTTTTAGGCATCTCAGCAGCAGTTCTTACAGGTTGTGCATCTAAGTCTTATGTTGACGAGCAAGATGCAAAAATCTTAGAAAAACTTCAAACTCTTGAAGGAAAAGTTAACGGGCTGGAAAAAGGAGATGCAGATATCAAAGCTAAACTTGGAGACCTGGAAGGAAAAGTTAGCTCTATGGAGCAAGAACATGCTTCTATGAAAAGCCAAATTCAAGAAAATTCTTCTGCTATCCAAAACCTCAGCCAAAGAGTTGATGCACTTGAAGGTAAATTAGACAGAATTTCTTCAAACATTGAAAGAGTAATGAGAAAATCTCTTTCTAAATAACTTAATGTAAAAGGGGGATTGCATATCCCCTTTTTTCCTTTCCATAAAATTCTATTAAATGAGACGATACATTAGCCCCTTTTTCCCTTAAAAGTTTTAAAATCTGGCTTTTATCCTTTTCATTTAGGCTAAATATCTCAAGGTAAACATTGTGATTTTTGTAAATCTTATAATCTTTTTCTGTTATAACGACCTTTGTTCCTTTTGGAACTATATCAAACAGCCTTATTATATCGCTATTATACATTCTTATACAGCCGTGGCTTACTTTCATTCCAATACCGAATTTTTTACTTGTCCCATGTAACAAATAATCTGTATGACCGAGCCTCATCGCCCTTACACCAAGGGGATTATTAGGTCCAGGCGGAACTACAGGAGGTAAATCCGGATTTTCCTCTCTAATTGATTTTGGAACAACCCATTCTGGATGTTCTTTTTTCTGAGTTATCTTAAATTCTCCAACAGGGGATTTTTTTTCATCAACACCAATCCCAACAGGAAAAGTTATAACGTAAGCATCTCCATCTATTATTAATGGATAATAAAGTCTTTTTTCAGAAAGGTTTATATAGATAGTTCCAAATTCAAAATCTTGTTCAGGAAGAAGTCTTCTTCTAGGGATAAAAACTGCCATTCTTTTTTGAACATCAAATGGGTCAATATGTGGATTGGCAATCCTTAGCTCATCATATCCAAGATCAAGCTTTTTAGCGATTTCTACAAGAGTTGTATTTTCCTTTGAGATATAAAGTTCATTCCAGCCTATAAGATTATCTTCTTGTAGTTTAAATATATTAACTCCCGGGTCAAATCTTTGATACTCTGGGGTTGTTATATTGAAAATTGGTTTTTCTGTTTTAAGCAGATAGGCTGCTTTTTTCTTTATATAGCTACAGATTTTGTATGCACCTTTATCTATAAAAAAATTATTTGTCACAACAAAAATTCTCATTTTTGTATCTTTAGAAAATTTAGAGTTTATATATCTGTTGAATAGTTTCAGTAATTTTTTTCTCTGGCCTGTTTTTGCATAGGCGACTGATAGCATATAAACAAGGTCTTCTTTTTGAGAAACTGAGTTAATATTTTTTAGAGCTTTAAGGCCATGGTGTATGGCCATTTGATACAATCCATCATTAAAAGACCTCAAGGCAATAACATAGTCCTTATCTAAACTCTCCTGCTCAGCCTGTGTAAGTGCATCATTCAGGAGAGCATCAAAATCCTCTGAAAAAGCTGTCTGTATAAGTAATAAAACTGCTAAAATAAAATACATAACTAAAGATTTTATCATTTAAGGTGGCTATTTGAAAAAAATATTTCTTGCTTTAGGTTCAAATATCGGCAATAGGCAGGAAAATATAAATCAGGCAATAAGGTTTTTATCTAAAGAAATTACTGATATAAAACGAGCACCAATCTATGAATCAAAGGCTGTAGGCTATGAAGACCAGCCCGATTTTTTAAATACAGTTATATCTGGATATACAGATTTATCCCCTGAAGAGTTATTGAATTTCGTTAAAAAAGTTGAAAAACAGACAGGGAGAATAAAAAGATTTAGATGGGGTCCAAGAGAGATTGATATAGATATCATTTTTTATGGGAATTTAGTTATAGAAAAAGATAATCTTATAATCCCCCATCCTCGCATTCAGGAACGGGATTTTGTCTTAAAACCGCTTTGCGATTTGGAACCTGAGTTTATACATCCTGTTTTGAAAAAAACCGTTCTGGAACTTTTAAACAATCTAAAAGAAAAATCAATAATCAGGGAAACCTCAAAAACTGGGAATAAATGCTAATGATTTTTTAGTAATTTTTTAGAAAATTCTGATAAAAGTTCAACTTCAGGATAATGTTTAACATTTCTTGTTACTATTTTTAGATTTTTTTCTTTTGCAGTTGCCATTATTAAGCAATCAATATTAGAAAGTGTAATACCTTTTTTTCTGTAATTTCTATAAAACTCAGCTCCAGTTTTTATAATGTTTTCATCTAAATTTATTATTTCTATTAACTTTACAAAATCCTGAATTATCTTTTGTTGTCTTACTGCAAAAGCTCCTTTTAATAGCTCATAGTGAGTTAATATACTTATATAGCAATCTTCATTTAGAATTTCTGAGAAAAGATTTACTGCATAATCCTTATTCTTTAGAAAATCTATGCAAACATCAGTATCTATTATGTATCCCATTCTTTCTCCCTTTCCTTTTGAGTTCTAATATCCTCTTTCCTTGCTTTATTTTCATATTCCAAACCATCTTTTATTTCCCAATCTTTTAGACTTCCTGCCATTGACAAAATTTTTTCTTTTTTCTTCTTCTTTAAATAATCTTCAAGGGCTTCTTTTACTATATGACTGAAATTTTCTGAAAATTCTCTTGCTTCTTTATAAATATTCTCAGGAATAGAAATAGTTTTTTTTACTACACCCATTATTATCACCTCCTTATTCTAAAGTAAGAATATTTTATAATACTTTCAAGTATTACAAAGATACCCAAAAACGAGTTATCCACAGGTTATCCACAAGGCGAACATTATGTAAGTGATTGATAAATATATGAAATTAAAAAATTATCCACAGGGGTTGTGGATAACTCAGAAAAAATTGTGGATAACTGGGCAAAAGTTGTGGATAACTTAGCCTTAAATTGTGGATAACTTCAACTTATCCACAAAGTTATCCACAGGGTTAAGTAGTTGAAAAACAAGAAAAGTTAGTTGATATTAACCTGTAAGTTATTGTAATAAAAAGATTTTTCAAAAATTGAGTTATCCACAGGTTATCCACAAGTTATCCACATTTTTGAACTACTATAAGTTATTGAAAAATATATAAAAAATTAAGTTATCCACATATCCACAGGCCATTATTATTCTTATTATTATTTATATTTTTAAAAACTAAAAATTAAAAAGAAAAGAATCTATCTAAAAACCGGTAAAGATGATTTTCAAGCTGGATAAATTTTTTGTAATCGGATATCATCTCTTCAGGTTTCTGGATATATTTTCCTTCCTGTTTAAGCTCAGTTTCTCCTTCTTTAATCCAGTTTCTAACACTTTCTAAGTCAACTTCAAAGTGGAACTGAAGGGCAACTACTTTTCCATCTTCCGTTTCAAAAGCCTGATTAGGACATCCTTCACTGTAAAATGTGTGAATGGTTCCTGCCGGAATATCAAATGTATCTCCATGCCAATGGAAAACTTCTATTTCCTGTGGAAAGTCGTAAAAATATTTGGATTGCTCTGCTTTATCTGTTTTAAAAACCGGAAACCAGCCAATCTCTTTATCACCACATTTATAAATTTTGCTTCCCATTACTTCAGCAATTAATTGAGCTCCAAGACATACTCCCAGAACTTTTTTACCAAGTTTTATTGCATTTTCTATAAAAACTTTTTCTTTTTTTAGAAATGGATATTTATCTTCATCATAAACCCCCATAGGACCACCCATTATTACGAGGACATCAAATGATGAAAAGTCCGGAAATGGTTCATTTTTATATAAATGTGTTCCTTTTATTTGAGTTATATCCCTGTCTTTTGCCCATCTGAATATATTTGCAGGGGTTTCGTAAGGAACATGTTGAAAATAATGTATTCTCATTATTTCCTCCAAATTTAGTTATATCATTTATTTCGTAACAGGAAACTTTTTCCTTATATTGATTTATTTTCTTTCCATCTTATCCATTTATAAGTTTCAACCACAAGGAATATTGGAATCGCTACTGCAAAAATAAGTCCCCAATCTTCAAGTTTCAGCGGAACTGTGTGGAGTGCTTTTTGTAAGAACGGAACATAAACTGCAGCAACCTGGGAGCCAACTGTTACTGTCCATGCAAGAAGAAGCCATGGATTTGTAAAAAATCCTATATATTTCATAGGAGCAACAAGAGAACGGAAATTAAACACATTCATTTTTTCAAGGATTATTATTCCTGTAAATGCCACAGTCTGTGCAGTCATTACAGCTTCTGCCCCACCTTTTTCAAGGTAATGATGGAATAGCCATAGCGTAGCGAGACCGATATAAAAGCCAAGGAAAATAATTATTACGATACCTTTCCAGTCAAGTATATGTTCTTTAGGGGAGCGGGGTGGTCTTTCCATTATTCCTTTCTCTGCAGGCTCAACGCCAAGGGCAACAGCAGTCATTCCATCTGTAATAAGATTCATCCATAAGATCTGAACAGGTAAAAGAATTAAAGGCCCTCCAATTATCACATTTGAGAAAATAGCAACAACCTCACCTGTATTTGAAGATAAAAGGTATCGGACAAATTTTTGAATATTGTCATACTGTCTTCTTCCTTCTTCAACACCGCCAATAATTGAGGCAAAGTTATCATCAAGGAGTATGACATCTGCGGCTTCTTTTGCTACATCTGTTCCCCTCAGTCCCATCGCTATTCCGATATCAGCCTTTTTTAGAGCAGGTGCGTCATTAACTCCATCTCCTGTCATTCCGACAATCAGACCTTCTCCTTGTAGAACAGTTACAATCCTCAGTTTATTCTCTGGTGTTGTTCTGGCAAATATAACATCTTCTTTTAATAATTCTTTAAGTTCTTCATCTGACATATTTTTAAGTTGCTGTCCTAAAATAGCCTTTTTAGCAGGAAGTCCTATTTTTTTAGCTACAGCAAGAGCTGTTTCAGGTGCATCACCTGTTATCATGATTACTTTAATTCCTGCTTTTTTTGCAAGCTCAATTGCAGATGGAACTTCAGGTCTTGGAGGGTCTATCATACCGACAACACCTAAAAGAGTAAGGTCTTTTTCTACTTCATCTTCTGTTAGTTTTATGTTTTCAGGTAAAACCCTTTTGGCAAGGGCAAGGGTTCTTAAACCATTTTCAGCCATCTGTTTGTATGCCTGAATAAATTTCTGTTTATCTTCTTCTGTGAGATCTTTTTCTTCTCCATTTTCCAAAATTTTTGAACATCTTTCTATTATTACTTCAGGGGCACCTTTTGTATAAGCAACTTTTTTTCCGTCTTCATTAACTATCACAGTCATTCTTTTTCTTATGGAGTTAAAAGAAAATTCTGTGTAATGTTTTAGGTCAGGAACAGAAAGCCATGCTTTGTAAGCAGCAACTATTAAAGCAGCTTCGGTAGGCTCACCTTGAATATGCCATCCTTTTTCATCATGAATAAGCTTTGCGTGGTTACATATCATTCCTGTTTTTAAAAGCTCTAAAAGGTCAGGATATTTGTGATAATCAATCTTTTTACCGTTCATCTCAAAATGTCCGGCAGGGTCATATCCATATCCTGTAACATCTATCCATCCGATAGGAAGCCAGATTTTTCTAACAGTCATTTCATTTTTGGTAAGTGTTCCTGTTTTATCTGTGCATATCACCTGTGCAGAGCCAAGGGCTTCAGCAGCCTGAAGCCTCCGTAATAGGACTTTTCTCTTTACCATAGCTTTTACACCAAGGGCAAGGGTAATTGTAACAACTGCAGGAAGACCTTCTGGAACCACTGCAACGGCAAGGGAGATACCTGTCATAAACATCTCAAAAAGAGACTTACCTGCTATCCAGCCAACAATTGCAACAATGATCGATATGGCAATAGATATAGCCCCAAGTTGTTTACCTAAAACAGCTAATTTTCTTTGAAGTGGTGTTGGTTTCGTTTCTACCGTTTGTGTCAATTTTGCTATTTTTCCGAATTCTGTTTCCATTCCTGTTGCGACTACAACGCCTTTTCCGACTCCATTAACTATACTTGTTCCCATCCAGACCATAGAAGATTTTGCTGCAAGGGGAGTTCCAGGTTTTACTGGTTCGACAGATTTATGAACCGGAACAGATTCACCGGTAAGCGGTGATTCATCTGTTTTTAGATTTATGGCTTCTATGAGACGAAGGTCTGCTGGAACTTTATCTCCTATCTGGAGAACAACAATATCTCCAGGAACGATATATTTAGCATCAATTTCTATCTGTTTTCCATCCCGAATAACCTTTGCCTTTGGGGAAAGCATTTTTTGGAGGGCTTCTATGGCTTTTTCTGCTTTCCACTCCTGAACAAAACCAAGTATTCCGTTTAAGATTACAATAGCTAAAATTGTGAGGGCATCTCCTATTTCACCAATAGCAAAAGAAATTCCAGCTGCAATTAAAAGAATAATAATTAACACATCTATAAACTGTCTTGCTAAAACTTCATACCATTTTGCTCTTTTATATTTTTGTAATTGGTTTAGCCCATATTTTTTTAGTCTTTTTTCAGCTTCTTCAGATGATAATCCTTTTTCTGGATCTGTTTTTAGAGCTTTTACTACATCTTCTACTTTTAAAGCTGCCCAGTCGTATTTATTTTCTAAGATCTTCTTTTCAGCCATCAGCTTTCACCTTTAAAATCGTGAAGTTTTTTAGTTTTGATATGTTCTTCACTTACTTCAAGAACAGGTGGAGCTTGAAGTTCTTTGCCCCACATTCTTACAAAGAGGGTGAATAAAACTGGAACTACAACTGTAGAAACAGAAGAAGCTGCCACTAAAGCAGTAAACAGTTCAATATCTATTAAATGAGCATCATAAAGAAGTTTTGCCACTATTATTTCAGTTGTAAGTCTTGCGTTAAGCCCAATACCGATTGTCCATGCTTCTTTTATGGTTATTTTTTTCATAGGAACCATTAAAAATATTCCCACTAACTTACCTACAAATGCAGCGAGGAAAAGGAGTATTGCAAGTTCTGGATGTTCAAATAATCCTGTTAAATCAACACTAATTCCAATCCATAAAAAGAAAACTACACCGAAAAATCCATAACTGATTGCCCTTAAAACATGAACAGTTTCTTCACCTATATCTTTTGCTGCATTTAAAGCAGGTCTCATTATTATTCCTGCAACAATTGCACCGACAACAAGTCCAAGTCCCACATATTGGGAAAATCCACCGAAGGCAAGAAGAATAAACATGCTGAGAAGAACAAGATTTGCAGGTTTTGGCTTTAGCCAGTGTGAAATAGGTTTAATAATCCATTTATAAACAACAAAGGTTGCTATTATAAAGATAACTGTTCCTAAAATAACATCCCCAATTTCCCTTTCAACGCTCATGTGAGTTCCGGTTGCCTGTGCTATCCATATGGAAACAACAGCCACAAGGAAAACCTCAATTACATCATCAAGGACTCCTGCTCCTACAATAAAACTACCGACTCTGGTTTTTATTAGATTAAACTCATCTAAGATTGGAACAATAACAGCCTCTGCCGTTGGCATTCTTGTTAATCCGATGACGAAGGCAATCATCCATCCGTAGCCTAAAAGAAGCATTACAAGAACACCAAACAAAAAAGGAAAAGCAGTATTTAAAACAGTAGCCCAGATTATATCTTTACTGAGCTTTTTCATTTCAGAAAAGTCTATCTGGAGACCAATATAAAAAAGTAGAAAAAGGACTCCAAGTTCTGCGAGGAAATTAAACCCTGTTGCCGTTGCTCCATTTGTCAGGATTCTATCAACAATAGTCGTATAATGAATTCCCATCCCAACAAAAAGAGCACCTAAGATAACAGGAATTCTTGCTTTGAGGAGAAGACCCCCGAGGGCGTAACTGAGACCGAATAAAAGGGCTAATATTAAAAGCAGTTCACCAAGCTGGGCTTCTGTCAAGGCTAAATCCTAAGTATTAATTTTATTTATAAAGATAAGGTTTTATAGGATAGATGTCATTGATTTAATATAACTTCCAGAGAGCTTTTATTCCGCTTATTATAAACTGTGCAGCTATTGCACCAACTATCAGACCCATGATTCTGGTGGTTATTTTGATTCCTGTTACTCCTAATAGTCTGTTTAAAAACACAGCATTTCTTAGGGTCAAGAATACTATAAAGCTTGATAAAACTATTGAAGCTACTAAAAGACCTAAATCTATAATAGATATTGCTTTTGTTTTAAAAATAATTAAGGTTGCTATAACACCGGGACCAAATAAAACAGGTATTCCAAGAGGAATAATTGAAATATCCTCTTTTTCTCTTGCTTCTTCGGACTCCTCTGAAGAATGCTTTGTTTCCGAAATCTGACCTTTTATCATGCTTAATGCAAGGACAAATAAAACAACTCCACCTATAACTTTTATGGAATAAATGTTAATGCCAAAAATTTTAAAAATTAAATCACCTAAAAAAACAGTTGCTAAAGATGCTACCAGAACAGTGATACTTGTTTTTTTACTAATAGAGTTGATTTCCTGTCTTGAAGGAATAGAAGGTAAAAGACTTACCATAATTGCAGCAGCAGCAATTGGATTTAAAATAGTCAAAAGCCCTATTGTAAAATGCAAAAATGTTTTTATATGTTCAAATTCCATATTTAACCTATTTTTTTAGCAGTTTTCGGTAATTTCTCCTTTTCCTCTTTCCTCAAAAATTTTATATGAACTGGATGATGTTTTGCCAAATTAAGCAATGTTTTTATTTTGTTTTCTTCTTCTGTTTCATTTTTTATCTTTTTATCGGTAATAACAACTAAATTTATATGTCCTGCTTTTTCCTTACCTTTTTCGACAAGTTTACCTGTTAGGTATATCTCTGGACGATCATATTTTTCTTTTATTTTTTTACTTATTTCAGGAAGTATTTTTTCATAAATCTTAATTAAATTTTCTCCTTCTTTTAGTCTCCAATCTATATACTCCTGTAATCGAACTTTTGTAAAAAATCTGTATGTAATCTCAAATAAAAGAGTTAATACAAGAATTACAATAGATGAGCTAAGGGCATCAGGATTTGTTTTGAGATTATATCCAATTAGAACAACAATAGATATCACACATAATAAAAATGCTATTAGAGATATCAATCTATTTGAATCTGTATAATAGGCAAGTTTTACATTTGCAAGATTTACTCCTGCAAATATGATTAAGAATCCCAGACTACCTGCAATGGATATATTTTCCAGATTAAATGTTGTGGCAAATATGATTGTTAAAACAGCAAGTATAAAAAGTCCTTCTGTTGCATGTTTCCATACATTTTTAGTTATGTTTTTAGGAAGTGCTCCGAATTTTGCTACCAGATAGCTAACCCTTGCACTTCCGTAAAGAGTAGCATTTATAGCAGATGCAGTTGATAAGAGAGCAGCAATTCCAATAAGAACAAATCCGGCCTGTCCTAAAAATGGTTTTGCAGCTACAGCAAGGGCATAATCCTGATATTTTTGAACTTGTTCATAAGTCAGATTTGCTACAGCTACAGCAGAAACAAGAACATATATAAAAATAACAGTGGTAACAGCAGCATAAAAGGCTTTAGGAAGAGTTCTCTCTGGATCTTCTATATCCTGTGCTGTATTTGCAATAAGCTCAAAGCCTTCATAAGCAAGAAATATGATAAGACCACCTGTCATTATTTTAAGTATGCTTTCCCAGTGTTCAGGGGAAAGTTTTGAAAAATCTCCTGTTAAAAATCCAAGGGCAGAGAAAAATAGAAGAATTCCAACCTTCATAAAAACCATAACATCTTCAGCTTTTCCACTTATGTAAGCCCCAAGTGCATTTATTACAGTAAAGAAAATAATTACAAAAACAATAAATAATTTTTTGGCCAGTTCTACTTCATGACCTAAAAATAAGGCAGAGGCATAGCTGCCAAATGCATAAGAATAAAGGGAAAGCATAATTACATAACTGGCAAGTAATAGGGTGTTGAGATATGCTGTAAAAATATTATTCCCAAAGGCTCTCACTAAATATTCAACAGTTCCACCCTCAGATGGATATCTAACTGATAATTTTGCATAAGAATAAGATGTCAAAAGGGCTATTATTCCTGCAAATATAAAAGCAACAGGTGCGGCTCCTTTAGCAAGTAGAATAGTCAAACCAAGAACGGCAAAGATTCCGCCACCTATCATACCACCAACACCTATTGAGTAAGCTTCCCAGAAACCTATTTTCCTCATTTTTTTACCCCTTTATAAGACTGTAAAACAAGTATATAGTTGCGATCACAGAAATTAAAAAAGTTAATATTAAAAATAGATTGTTGAATTTGCTGTTTATATAATTCCCTAAAACTTTTTTATTGTTTCCCAGTATAAAAAGTAAACCACTCAGTATAGGCAGTAATATTCCATCAAATATCTGGCTGTAGTATAAGGCATCTACTGCTGATACACCTGTCAGATTTATTAAATCTCCAACAAATAATGAACCTAAAAATACCAGATAAAAACCTTTTGCATCACTCACTCTATTATCCATCCCTTCACGCCAGCCAAATGTATCTGCCACTGCATAGGCAGTTGAACCTGCAAGAACAGGAATTGCCAAAAATCCTGATACTATTACCCCTATACTAAATAATAGAAATGCATATTCCCCTGCCGCAGGTTTCAGTGCAAGGGCTGCATCGGCTATGGTCTGAATCTCTTTGTGACCAAATAGCATAACTGCAGAAGAAACTATAATCGCATAAGCAATCACATTTGAATAAATCATTCCAAGTGCTGTATCTGCTTCCATAACTTTTGCCTGGGATACTGTTGCATGTTCTTCTTTTTCTTCTGAAGCCTGCCAAAAAATCATATAAGGGGAAATTGTCGTTCCTAAAAGTCCAAGAGCAGCAAGAATAAAGGCTAAGTTAGGTTTGATATGGGGAATAAATGTGTTAATTAGTAGTTGCTCTAAATCGGGTTTTGCAAGAATAGCAGAAATTATATAAACTGCAAGTAATGATGTAAGAAATATAAGAACTTTTTTGACTGTTTTATAGGCTTTAAATATTACCAGATATGCAATTAATAGAGTTATGGGAATGAGTAAATATATAGCTTTTATTCCTGTAATAATTTCAAATATTGCGGCTATAGCTTCTAAATCTGCTCCTATAGTCAAGATATTGGCTATAGCAAGGCTTAGAACTATGAAATATGTAAACTTTTTTGAGTAATAGGTATTTAGAATTTCTGGTAAACTTTTTCCTGTGGCAAGAGCAAGTTTTGCAGCTGTATCTTGGACAGCAATCATCATTGGGGTTGATAGAAGCATGAGCCATAACTGTGAAAATCCTGTTGTCGCTCCAACAATGGTATATGTGAGAATACCGGCAGGGTCATCTCCGGCCCCACCGGTTATTATTCCGGGACCAAATTTTTTGATTTCTTGTTTTATTCTATTATTAGCCACTATGTCCTACCTTTTCTCCCATCTCCTTTTTAAGCCATGTGAAATGTCCCGGTGCAAAGAAGAATTTCTTAGACCAATACATTTTTAGAATAGCCATTTTTACGACATCATTAAATAAGAACCATACCATTGCATATCCCCAGATAAACAATGCCCAACCCCAGCCCACAGGGGTAAATAGTCCCCATCCACCGTAAACAGCTATAATGGTTCCTAAAATCCTTGTTCCAAAAGTTGCAACAAATAGAATTAGAGAAGGCCATGGTTTTTTCCAGAACCAGTCTTTTACACGGGTGTTGTAGATTGTTCCGTGTCCTGCGACAACAAGTTTTGTAAAGATAATGGACTGGATTAAATCTTCAGGTAATTTCCAGTATTCTACTAGAAGGAAAAACAGAGTAAATGAGGAAATAACTCCTGCCACTCCCAGCCAGAAGGCCATTATATTAATCTCATACATATCCCATCTAACCGGTTTTGGAGATATCTTTGCATTGTCATAGGCTATAGATAGGATTGGAATGTCGTTTAATAGTGCCAAAAGTATAATCATTAATGCAGTAACAGGATAAAACTGGAATATCATAATGGATAAAGCCATAAAGAAAACAACCCTTATCGTTTCAGCGATTCTATATATTGTATATGCTTCCATTCTACCGAATATTTGGCGAGCTATTTCTATAGCTTTTATTATAACCATTAGACCCGGTGCAAGTAGAACAAGGTCTGCAGCAGCACGTGCAGCATCGGTTGCATTCGAAACTGCAATTCCTGCATCTGCTTTCCTAAGGGCAGGTGCGTCATTAACCCCGTCTCCTGTCATTCCTACGATATGGTCTGCTTTCTGGAGTTTATCAACGATAAAATATTTATCTTCAGGGAAGACCTCTGCAAAGCCATTTGCTTCTTCTATGATTTTTATTATCTCTGATTCGTGTCTTTTTATGGTTCCTTTTGGAAGTTTTGCTCCCTCAAGTTCTTTTTCCACAAGTTTTGCGATTTTTCTTGCTCTTTTTTCTGCCTCTTCAGGAGACAATCCCTCTTCAACTTGTAGTAAGGCTTTTGTTATAACCTGTGCCAGAATAACATATTCTTCATAAGTTTCTCCCCGTAATTCCCTTGCACTGTAAATCTTATCTCCAATACCAAGTAGTTTTGCTATATATCTGGCAACAGCGATATTATCACCTGTTACCATTTTTACTTCTACGCCGTATTTTTTTGCTTCCTCAATAGCCGGTTTTGAATCCTCACGGGGAGGGTCAAACAGAGGAATAAGACCTACAAAGTGAAACTCTTCTTCATCAGGATTTTTGTATGCAACCCCTAATGTCCTAAAACCTTTTTCTGCAAACTCTTCAACTCTCTGATATGCAACACTTTTATCAAATTCTGAAGGATCACATAATTCTATAATTACCTGAGGTGCACCTTTTGTGACAACTAATTCTTTACCATCACATTCTACCAGAGCTTCTGTTCTTTTCCGGACAGGGTCAAAGGGTATGAATTTCTTTTGAACACATTGTTTTGTTTTTTCATAAAGGTTATGTTCTTTTAGCCAGTCAAAAATTGGAATTTCTATAGGGTCTTTATTTTCTTCTTTTGATGCTAAGGCAGCATAAAACATAAGATCTTCTGATTTATAACCATCAACAGTGAATGGAACAGATATAGTCATCTGGTTTTTTGTTAATGTTCCTGTTTTATCTGAGCAAAGAACATCTACCCCAGCAAGTTCTTCAATTGAAGCAAGACGGCTTACAATGACCTGTTTCTTGGCAAGATATAAAGCACCTATGGCCATTGTTACTGTGAGAACTGCAGGTAAAGCAACCGGGATTGCTGCAACTGTTAAAACAAGGGAGAATCTAAGTAGTTCTTTCCAATCAGCCCCTCTGTTTAATTCAAACAAAATCATTAAAGCAACAATAATTAGGGTAAGCACTATTAGAAAGTTTCCAACCTTGATAACCATCTCTTGAAAGTGTGAACGTTGTTCCCTTTCTGCCTTTGCAACCAGTTTTACAGTTTTTCCAAAGTATGTGTTAAGTCCGGTTGCAACAGCAACAG
Source organism: Persephonella sp. (assembly GCF_027023985.1). Classification (NCBI taxonomy): domain Bacteria; kingdom Pseudomonadati; phylum Aquificota; class Aquificia; order Aquificales; family Hydrogenothermaceae; genus Persephonella; species Persephonella sp. Next base: position 114,950 of record NZ_JALVTW010000010.1, read on the forward strand.
CAATCATTTCCCCCTGTTTTACAATTGAATTGGCATAAGCTATATCACCTACTTTTTTGGTAACAGGAAGAGATTCGCCTGTAAGGGCAGACTGGTCTACAAGAATAAAATCCCCCTGCACAAGCTTAACATCTGCAGGGATAATGTCACCAATTTTTAGTTTTATAATATCTCCTGGGACTATATACCGGGCATCAACTTCTTTCCATACACCATCTCTTAAAACAAGACTTTTCTTTGCAAGTTTTTCTTTTAAAACTTTTAAGGCTGATAAAGCTTTATGTTCTTGCCAGAAATCAACCCCTGCATTCACAAACAGGAGAATCATGATGATTGTAAAATCTTCCCATTTTTGAACAGAGGCAGAGAGAATGGCTGCTATTTCAATCATCCATGGAATAGGACCCCAGAAACGCCTGAATATTCTATGCCATAGAGGTTCTTCTTTTTCGGGTATCTCGTTTAATCCATATTTTTTAAGTCTTTCTTTGGCTTCTTCTTCTGATAATCCTTTATTTAAATCTGTTTGTAGTTCTTTTATTACTTCATCAATAGGCTTGTCTTTGAACTCGTCTATGTTGGCCAATTTCTACTCCTCCTGCTCTTCCTGTTTTTTTCTTTTTAGCCAGTCCATAAATATAAATACACCTGCAAATAAGGCTCCTCCTATCGCTATGTATCCAAGATAATAAAATATGCAAAATAGAATATCCTTATCACACATGCTGGCTAACCTCCTGCATCAACATATTCTTTGCAAGCAGCTCAAAACTTTCTGTTAGTGTAGGGTGTGGATGTATTCCATTTGCCACCTGCTCTAAAGTTAATTTATTGGCAACTATAAGGGAAGCCTCTCCAATAAGAGAAGATGCCCCTTCTGTTATTATATGAATGCCTATTATCTGGTTGTTTTTCTTATTAACTACAAACTTTAAAAATCCAAAATCTGTATCAAATATCTGTGCCCTTGCGTCTATCTGATATGGGTATTTGCCAATTATATAATCAATTCCTCTGCTTTTTGCTTGCTGTTCTGTAAGTCCAGCTGATGCAATTTCTGGGTCAGAGAATAAAACCCATGATAGTTTATCAAGGTTAACAGTGTGTTTATTGCCTTCTAAGATATTTCTTGCAGCAGATAATCCCTGATTCCTTGCAAGGTGCTGGAATTTAGGCTGTTTTATAACATCTCCAACTGCATATATATCTGGATTTGAGGTTTGATAATATTCGTTTGTAATTATTCCTTTTTTATCATACTCAACATTAACTTTTTCAAGGTTTAAACCTTCTATATTTGGTTTTCTTCCAACGGCTATTAAAACCTTTTCTACTTCTACTGTTTGGAGATTTCCTTCTTTTTCAAATGATACTTTGAATCTGCCGTTCTCAAAATCAATCCTTTTCACAAGGGATTTTAGATGAAGCTGTATTCCATCCTTTTGTATTTTATCCTGTAAAATAAGTGCAAATTCTTCATCAACAGGCATTAAAATTCTTTCCATCAGCTCAACAATAATAATTTTTACGCCTAGTTTATTAAACATCTGCCCAAATTCTATTCCTATAGGGCCACCACCAACGATAAGAATTGATTCTGGAAGCTCTTCCATATCAAAAATATTCCTATTTGTCCATACTTTATCTAAACCATTTCCTTCAATTGGTGGTATAAAAGGGGAAGAACCTGTTGCGATTATTGCCTTTTCAAATTCTACCGTTTCAGTTGAACCATCTAATTTTTTAATCTCAATCTGATTTTCAGAAATAAAACTTCCTTTGCCTTTTTTAAAAGTAAGATTTTCTATTTGAGAAAGTCTTTTAAGGGCAGTATTTGCTCTTCTTTCAAGGATACTTTCTTTCCTTTTTATTACATTTTTCCAGTTTATTTTTATATTTCCTTCTATATCTATTCCAAAAATATCTAATTTTTTTGTCTGATAAAAATAATCAGCTGAGGTTTCAAGAATTTTTGATGGAATACAACCTTCAAATAAACATTCTCCACCAGGTTTTCCTCTTTCATCTATCAACAGGACTTTTTTTCTTTTTTTTGCTAAAAATTCTGCTGCTGGAGTTCCTCCAGGCCCTGCACCTATAATTACTACATCATATTTTTCCATTTTGACCCTCCAATTTTTATAATGTTTCTCCTTTAAGAATTTGCAAAGCTTCTTCTACTGTTTTGTTTTCAACAGTTATTGCATAAATTGCATTGGCCATTTTTATGGCATCTTCAAGGGTATTTTGGTGAATATTTCTTCCTGTGCCGTTTCCCCTTGCTCCTCCAATATGTATTTGCTCATAAAGTTCAGTCAAAAACTGCTCAGGATTTTCTTTTTTACCTCCTTCACAGAGAACTCCCGTATTTCCTGCAGCTAAAACAGCTTCTTTTAAAGCTTCTGCAGATTTATGTCCTTCTTTATAAGGAACTTTTAGTTTTACAAAATCAGCTCCAAGGCAGTTTGCAACACCTGCTGCACCTGCTATCAGATGAGGATCGTGCTCATCTTTTATGGCTTTTCCTTTTGGATACATCCATAAAACAGCAACCATACCTTGTTGATGTGCTTCGTAGATAAGCTGTGCAGCCTGTTTTAGCATCTTGTGTTCAAACTCACTTCCTAAATAAACTGTATATCCAATACCGTAGATTTTTAGTCCAGACTTTTCCTTAAAATCTAAAACCTGCTCAAATGAATACCACGCAAGGCTTATTGGATCTCTTATTTCATAGGGAACAAGATTAGTTTTTGAGTTTATTTTTACAAGGTAAGGAACCGTGGGGTATTTTTTGCCGTATCTTGCTATTAATCCCATCTGAGTTGCAAATATACCTATTTTTGCAAGAGAGGCTATTCTAAAAAGATGTTCAGGATGAGCATCATCTAACGGAATTCCTTCTCCATAAAAATCGTCATTCAAATGTTCTACTTTCTGATCACCGGCAAAAAGCATAAGCCTTCCACTTCCACCGGTGATTTCGTTCATATTCTTTATATATTCATTAACTTTATCTTTAGGCACATCTGAAGGGACTTCAAAATTCATTTTTATCCTCCTTTAAAAAACTTGGCTTTTAAGTTGTTTTTTAAATCCAGGGAATTTTGCAAATACAAATCTTTTGTTCCTATAAACGTGGAAGAAAAATACTTTTACAGCGTCGTTAAATAGGAACCATACCATTGCATATCCCCACATAAATAAAGCCCATTCCCATCCAATTGGCGTAATAAGGTCAAATCCGTAAACAGCTATAACCGTTCCAATAAAGCTTGTTCCTATTGTGGCCCAGAATAAAGTAGAAGAAGGCCATGGTTTTTCCCAGAACCATGTTTTTCTTCTTGTGTTGAAAATAGTGTTATGTCCTGCAACAAGAAGTTTTGTGAAGATAATAGACTGAATCATATCCATTGGCAGTTTCCAGTATTCTACAAGTAGGAAATACAATGTAAATGAAGAAATAACTCCTGCTACTCCTAGCCATGATGAAAGAACTAGTATTTCTGTCATATCCCAAGTCTGTGGTTTTGGAGAAGCTTTTTCATGGTCGTAAGCTATAGTGAGAATAGGAATATCATTTAATAAAGCTAAAAGGATAATCATAAGAGCTGTTATTGGATAGAAATTAAATATTACGATGGAGAGAGTCATAAACAGGATTATTCTAATTGTTTCTGCAATTCTATAAATAGTGTAAGATTCCATTCTTCTGAAAATTTCTCTTGAGATTCTGATTGCATCAACTATCACTTTTAGACCAGGTGCAAGAAGGACAATATCAGCAGCAGCCCTTGCAGCGTCAGTAGCTCCTGCCACAGCAATACCACAGTCGGCTTTTCTGAGAGCTGGTGCATCATTAACACCATCTCCAGTCATTCCAACGATATGTCCTGCCTTTTGAAGTTTATCCACAATAAAGTATTTATCCTCTGGAAACACCTGTGCAAAACCGTTTGCTTCTTCAATAATTTTGATGATTTCTGATTCGTGTCTTTTAACAATTCCGGCAGGCAGTTTTCTTCTTTCAAGTTCTTGTTCTACCAACTGGGCGATTTCTTCTGCAAACTTCTCAGCTTCCTTTTCAGTCACGTGTGGGCTTAGTTTTTGATAAATTGCTTTTGCTATAACTTCTGCTAAAACTGTGTATTCTTCGTAAGTCTCACCTCTAAGCTGTTTTATATCGTATATCTTTTCTCCGATACCGAGTATCTTGGCTATGTATCTGGCAACGGCAATGTTATCACCTGTTACCATTTTTACTTCTACGCCGAGTCTTTTTGCCTCTTCAACAGCCTCTTTTGAATCTTCCCGAGGTGGATCAAACAGTGGAATAAGACCTACAAAATGGAATTTAGGTTCATCAGGTTTTTTATATGCAACCCCTAAAGTTCTAAAACCATTTTGTGCAAACTCTTCTACTTTTTGATAAACAACCTCTTTATCAAATTCTGAATCATCACACATTTCAATAATAACTTGAGGTGCACCTTTAGCCACCAATAATTGAGTTCCATCATGTTCTACAATGGCTTCTGTTCTTTTTCTGACAGGGTCAAAAGGAATGAACTTAATCTGTTTCCACTCTTTAAGTTTATCGTAAAGATTGTGTTCTTTTAGCCAATCAAATATAGGAATTTCAATTGGGTCTTTATTTTCTTCTTTTGAAGCAAGGGCGGCATAAAATATTACATCTTCAGTCTTATAACCATCTACCGTAAATGGTATAGAAATAGTCATCTGATTTTTTGTAAGGGTTCCAGTTTTATCGGAACAAAGAATATCCATTCCAGACATTTCCTCAATTGAGGCAAGCCTGCTGACAATAGCCTGTTTCTTTGCTAAGGAAAGGGCTCCTATTGCCATTGTAACCGTAAGAACAGCAGGCAGTGCGACCGGAATAGCCGAAACCGTTAATACAAGGGAAAATCTAAGAAGTTCTATATAGGATTCATGCCGTGATATTCCAACTAATATAATAATTGCCACAAGGAATATTGTGATAATAATAAGAAAGTTTCCAACTTTAATAACCATTTCCTGAAGGTGAGAGCGTTGTTCTCTCTCAGCCTGTGCTACCAGTTTTACAGTTTTTCCAAAATATGTGTTAAGTCCGGTGGCAACTACAACACCAACCATTTCACCCTGTTTTACAACAGAGTTGGCATAAGCTACATCACCTACTTTTTTGGTAACAGGAAGAGATTCGCCTGTAAGGGCAGACTGGTCTACAAGGATAAAATCCCCTTCTATAAGCTTCATATCAGCAGGAATAATATCCCCTATCCTGAGTTTTACTATATCCCCAGGAACAATATATTTTGCATCTATTTCTTTCCATACGCCGTCTCTGAGAACTATAGCTTTCCTTGCTAACTTTTGTTTTAAAACCTTTAAAGCAGAAAGTGCTTTATGCTCCTGCCAGAAATCAACCCCTGCATTCACAAACAGGAGGATCATGATGATTGTAAAATCTTCCCATTTTTGAACAGAGGCAGAGAGGATGGCTGCTATTTCTATCATCCATGGAATAGGACCCCAGAAACGCCTGAATATCCTGTGCCATAGAGGTTCCTCTTTCTCTGGTATCTCATTCAGCCCATACTTTTCTAAGCGTTTTTTAACTTCTTCTTCAGAAAGTCCTTTATTTTTATCAACTCCTAACTCTATTAGTGTTTCTTCTACAGATTTATTCTTATACTCATCAACAACAGCCATCCTTTCCCCTCCACTGTATTATTCATTATGCATTCCAAGTTTTTTTTCTATTTCATATACAGCAAGGGTTGTTTTGATTATTGCGTCTGGATTGATAGATATTGTGTCTATTCCCTGTTCAACAAGAAACTGGGCAAAATCCGGATGGTCTGATGGTGCCTGTCCACATATACCAATTTTTCTTCCTACTTTTTTGGCTTTGTGAATTGCCATCGCTACCATTTCTTTAACGGCTTCATTTCTTTCATCATATAAATGGGCTACAAGGTTTGAGTCCCTATCAAGACCCAGGGTTAACTGTGTTAAATCATTTGAGCCAATTGAAAATCCGTCAAAATACTGGGCAAATTTTTCAAGGAGAATTACGTTAGATGGTATTTCTGTCATTACGTAAACCTGCAGACCATTTTCTCCTCTTTTAAGGCCGTATTCATTCATAACTTCTTCTACTTTTTTACCTTCCTCTACTGTTCTACAGAAAGGTATCATCGTTATTACATTGTCCAGTCCCATTTCCTCCCTAACCTTCTTAATAGCTTTGCACTCAAGACCAAAGGCGTCTTTAAATTCCGGAGAATAATACCTTGAGGCTCCTCTCCATCCAAGCATTGGGTTTTCTTCTTTTGGCTCAAAATAATGTCCACCTAATAGATTTGCATACTCGTTTGATTTAAAATCTGAAAATCTAACTATCACTGGCTTTGGATAAAATGCAGCTGCAATTTTTGCTATACCATAGGAAAGTTTATCCACATAAAATTGGGTGCAGCTATTATATCCAAAGGTTCTAACTTCTATTTCTCTTGCAAGATGAGGGTCTTTTTCTTTAATTTCTTCAAAGTGCAGTAATGCGTTAGGGTGAATTCCAATATAGTTGTTTATAATAAATTCCTCCCTTGCAAGACCCACCCCTGCATTTGGGAAGAATGAATACATAAATGCATTTTCAGGGGTAGCAATATTCATCATTATTGGAGTTTTTGTTTTAGGAAGTTTTGTAAGGTCAAACTCTTCTTCTTCATATTCTATTTTTCCTTCATATACGTATCCGGTATCTCCTTCTGCACAGGAAACGGTGACCAGCTGACCATCTTTTAAAACTTCTGTTGCGTTATGGGTTCCGACAACAGCAGGAACTCCAAGTTCCCTTGCAACAATTGCAGCGTGGCAAGTTCTTCCTCCTCTATTTGTAACAATAGCTGCTGCCTTTTTCATTATTGGTTCCCAATCTGGATCTGTCATATCTGTGACTAAAACATCGCCTTCCTCAAAATTTTCCCCTTCTTCCGGAGACATAAGGATTTTTACTTTTCCTGAAGCTATTTTGCTTCCTACAGCAATACCTGTAACGAGAACTTTTTTTCTTCTTTCTTCAGGTGGTTCGGTGATTTTATAGACTTTGATTTTTGTCCGATCTTTTCTTGAATGAACTGTTTCAGGTCTTGCCTGAACTACAAATAATTCATTTAATTCCCCATCTTTTGCCCATTCTATATCCATAGGAGTCCATCTGCCATTTCTTTCTGAGTAATGCTCTTCAATAAGCATTCCCCATTTGGCAAGTTTAAGGACTTCTTTATCTGTAAGGGAAAATTTTTTCTGTTGTTCTAAAGGAACAGGAACTATTTTTGTTTTTTCCTCTCCTTCCCCGTAAATCATCTTTTTATCTTTGTGTCCTAATTTTTTCTCAATTATTGCTTTATAGCCTTTTTGGAGAGTTGGTTTGAATACAAGGAATTCATCAGGTGTAACGGCACCGCCTACTATAAGTTCCCCTAATCCGTATATTGATGTAATGAGAACAACGTCTTTAAATCCACTTTCAGTATCTAATGTGAACATAACACCTGAAGAACCTTTGTCTGAACGAACCATTTTTTGAACTGTTGCTGAAAGAGCTACAGAAAAATGGTCAAATCCAAATGTTTCTCTGTATGAAATAGCCCTGTCTGTGAAAAGAGACGCATAGCATCTTTTAATTGCATCTAAAAGGGCTTCATCTCCTTTGATGTTTAGATATGTTTCTTGCTGTCCTGCAAATGATGCTTCTTCTGTGTCTTCTGCAGTTGCAGATGAACGAACGGCAACATCAACGTATTCCTGACCGTATTCTTTGCTTAACTGATGGTAATAATCAAGAATTTTTTCTTTTAGGTCTGGAGGAAATTCTCCTCCCCTTATAAGATTTCTAACCTTTACACCATGTCTGTGGAGATTTTCTACGTCATTTACATCAAGGTCTTTTAATGCTTCTTTAATTTTTTCTTTGAGATTGTTGTAATCAAGGAAATACCAGTAAGCTTCTGAGGTGGTGGCAAAACCATTAGGGACATTTACACCTTTTGAAGATAGGGCATTAATCATTTCCCCAAGGGAAGCATTTTTACCCCCTACCAGTGGGACATCATCCATTGTAACTTCTTTTAGCCAGACAACTAATTTTTTATCCATTTTGGTAACCTCCTATTCTGTTGAAATGCAACCACATTTATAAATATAAGAATATTCTTATATTTGTGTAGGGGTTTTTGTATTAATTTAGATTCAGATTCAGTTTCTATAATTCCATTGATATCATAGATATTGAGACTAAATATCAATTATGGTAAAATAACAAAGGTTAAATATAAAAAGGTAAAATATGGAATATTTGATAATAGAGGTTTTTTTGCTTATTGCCGGTTATATTCTTTATAAGAGGATTTTCGATAAGAAAAAATGCCCGAAATGTGAGGTATAAGTATGAAAAGATGCTTATTAGCTGTGGCTGGTTTGGGTTTTTATACTGCTGTTGCACAGGAGCCACAAAAGCCGTTTATACTGGAACATATACTTCATAAACATAAGATAAATTTTGTTAATTCAACTGTTTATCAGCAGATAAATGGTTATGGGGCTATTTTTAACAGTTCTCATGTTTTTACATTATTAAAATTTACACCTGAAGATGAACTATTTATCAACGCTTCAATAACATTTGGAAATGGAATTACTTACAAACTGGAAAGGGAAGGATATTCTCTGTCTTCAACTGCAGATGACCTTGAGGATTATCTAAAGGATATTAATGATACAGGCAGAGATTATCTGCTAGAGCTTTATTATCAAAGATATTTCGGAAATTTAACATTTGCAGGAGGGCTTATAGATTCAACCGCTTATATTGATGCAAATAATTTTGCCAATGATGAAAATACACAATTTTTGAATGATGCTTTTGTTAATAATCCGATAGCTGTTTTGCCTTCTTATAATCCCGGTATTTATCTTTCTTACAAGGTTTCCGATACTACCGGAATTTCAGGGGTTTATATGCAGAACAAACCGGATAAAGGTAATGTCGGTATTGTTGAAATTGAGTATGAGACAGATGATTTTTCAGTAAGACCTTATTACTACTATCTGTTTGGAACTTATGAGGATAAAGGTGCCGGAGTTTCGGCGGATTATTCTTTTTCAGAAAATACTGGTCTGTTTTTCAGGGGAGGTATATCAAATTCTAACCATGACTATTTTGTGAGTGGTGGTTTTCAGATTGGTAACCTATTTTTTGACGACCAGATTGGCTTAGGAGTCGGATATGTCCACGGAGATAATACAGAAGATATAACAGTTTCAGAAGCTTACTATAAAATAAATCTATCCAAAATGCTTTCCTTTACTGCAGATATTCAATATATGGAAGAAATTAAGGAAGATTATATATACGGAGGAAGGCTGTATTTCTCATATTAGTCTTTTACTATATTTAGGCCAGCCTTCTCTGTATATTCCAATGCATCAAAATACTCTTTGGTTGTGATTCTTCTGTTTAATTCTGGATAATCATAGGCTTTATAATACGGATGGTATTGTGCCATTATGTTTACATGCATATTAGGTGAAACAGATTTGAGAAAATCAATTACTTCTTTTGACGTGGATATATCATTAGGCAGAACAAGATGTCTGACCAGTAAGCCCCTGTAAGCTATTCCATGTTCATCTGTTTTCAGGTCTCCTACCTGTCTGTGCATCTCTTTTATCGCTTCTTTTGCAACTTGAGGATAATTTTTCACCTTTGAGTATTTTCTACCATATTCTTCATTCAGGTATTTCAGGTCGGCAAGATAGATATCTACTATCCCATCAAGTAGTTTTAAACTTTCTATGCTGTCATAAGAAGAAGTATTGTAAACAATTGGAATTTTAAGTCCTTTTTGGGCTGCTATGTATGTAGCTTCTATAAGCTGGGGAACAATATGAGAAGGGGTTACCCAATTTATATTGTGGCATCCTTCTTCTTGAAGATAAAGCATAATTGCTGCAAGTTCTTCAGGAGATATCTCCTTACCCTCTCCTAACTGGCTTATATCATAGTTCTGGCAGTATACACATCCAAGATTGCAGTATGAGAAAAATATTGTTCCACTTCCATATCTTCCTCTAATTGGAAATTCCTCTCCATGATGTGGGAAAAAGGAAGCAACATAAACATTTTTACCTGTTTTGCAGAAACCTGTTTTATTATCCAGTCTATTAACTTTACACTCCCGAGGACAAACTGTGCACTCTAATAACATTTCTTTTGCTTTTTCTACTCTCTCCTTGAGCTCACCTGTTTCAAGGAGTTTTATGTAAGTCGGTTCCCTCATCTTTTGTTTTCAATTTATTATTTTTTCCAATCTGAAATATATGCAATCTCCAGAAAATATAAAGCCTAAACTTTTATAAACCTTATTCTGCAGCACTTTCCATAGTTAATTATAAATAATGTATTGACAGTAAAAATTACAGTTTTTATCTTTAAACATATAACAATATTTAAGGTCAATAAATATATTTTTATATAGGAGGGTAGCATGGAAAATAAACTTGTCATTGTTTTAGGAACAGGAACACTTGAAAAGCTCCAGATGGCTGCAATGCTGTCTTCTGTTGTTGCCACTTTTGGAACACCTGTCCGTATATTCGTCACAATGGGTGCTATACCGCCATTTAAAAAAGGTCTTTCAAAAGAGGAGAGGGCAAAAGTAGAAAGCATCGTTGGAAATGCAATTCTGGAAAAGAATGCACCGTTTTTTATTGATGTTTTCAAACAGGCAAAGGAAATGGGAGACGTAAAACTTTATGCCTGCGGTCTGGCTATGGATGTTCTTGGATGGGAAGTTGAAGACCTTGAGGAAGGCCTTTTTGATGAAATGGTTGGAATTACAGAATTCCTCGGTATAGCAGAAGGTGGACAGGTAATGGTTATTTAACAAATAAGCTTTGGAGGTAAAAAAATGTCAGAAAATGTTGTGGTTGTTGATGCAAGAGGTTCTTTTTGTCCAGGGCCTTTAATGGAATTAATAGCAAAAATCAAATCTGTTCCTATCGGAACTGAAATTCATGTCCTTTCAACAGACAAAGGTTCCGCCAAAGACATTCCTGCCTGGGTTAAAAAGGTGGGACATGAATATCTGGGAACAGAAGAAAAAGATGGATATTGGGTTGTAAAAGTCAAAAAAACTAAATAAAGGAGGTTTTAAGGATGGCTACACACATTGTTATAGCAGGAGGAGGAACAGCAGGTTCAATAATAGCAAATCTTTTGGCAAGAGGATTACATGAAGAGGTTAAAAAGGGAGAGGTCGTTATTAAAGTAATAGACAAAGAAGAAAAACATATGTATCAACCTGCTTTGCTTTACATTGTTTTTGATAGATTTAGAGAAGAGGAAATGTTCAAAAATATGAGAGACCTGTTAAATCCTTCGGTTATTTTTATTCATGATGAAATTGAAGAGTTTGATTTTAATGCAAATGCTGTAAGGACTAAATCAGGAAAGAAAATTGATTATGATTATCTGGTAATAGCGACAGGTTCAAATCCAAGACCTGACCAGATAGAAGGCTTAACAGAACACGGAGATATTTTCTATACCCTTGAAACTGCTAAAAAACTAAGAGAAAAACTCAGGAAATTTGAAGGTGGAAAAGTGGTTGTATCAGTTGCAGCTCCTCATAAATGTCCTGTTGCACCGCTTGAAATAACATTTATGCTTGATGAGTATTTCAGAAATAAAGGGATAAGGGATAAAGTTGAACTCCATTATACATATCCAATTGGAAGATTACATGCACTTGAGCCGGTTGCAAACTGGGCAGTTGGAGAGTTTGAGAAAAGGGATATTCAGTATGAAACCCTCTTTAATATGGAAAAGGTTGAGCCCGGCGTTGTTCATAGTATGGAAGGATTTGAAAAAGAGTTTGACCTCCTTATAGCAATACCACCGCATAAAGGCAGTGATTCCCTGATAAATTCAGGTATTCAGGATGGATGGGTTCCAACAGATAAACATCTTCTAAAAGCAGAAGGACATGATAATGTTTATGTCTGCGGAGATACAACAAATCTACCTATATCAAAAGCCGGTTCAACAGCTCACTTTGAGGCCGATGTTGTGGCAGAGAATCTTATAGCTGAAATAAAAGAAGGACATCCTGCAAGGGGTTATGACGGAAAAGTTATGTGTTTTATAGAAACAGGTTTTAATGCTGCTACTTATGTCTGGTTTAACTATACAACACCACCGGATCCAGTTCCTCCATCAAAGATGATTCACTGGTTAAAACTTGGATATAACAGGGTTTATTGGTTAACAGCAAGAGGAATACTATAAAGGAGGATTAAAATGGCTGAGAATAAAGATATGGAAGTTGCCCTTGATGTTATGAAAAATGCATTTACAGATGACATGGTTGAAAGGGCAGCTTCAAATTTAGAAAAAATGGTTGAGCTTGTAGACAGGCTCAGTAATCCTGAAATGATGGAAGCTATTGATAAACTATCTAAAAATGCAGAAACATTAAATAAATCAATGGAAAATCTTATGTCTGCTGTGGGGGCATTATCAACTGTTTTAAATGCATTTACTGATTCTATGGTGGAAAGGTTAACTTCCACTGTCAGTGAGCTTGGAGAACTGGTAGATGAAGTAAACAGGGCAAATCTAAAAGAAGTAATTCCTCAACTATCAGCACTTAACGCAGGAAATAATATGGAAGCGTTAATTGACCTTGTAAATGCACTCACAGTAATGAGGAATGCATTTACAGACTCAATGGTAGAAAGAATAGTTACTTTAATAACGGATATAACTGTAAATCTTGCAAGATTTAGGATTGAAGAAATAGCAACATCAGCATTATCAGGAATAGAAGAAGCATCAAGGCTTATAGAAGAACATCCTCCAAAGCTGGGTATGACAGGACTCCTCAGGGTTATCAGAGACCCGGAAGTCCAGAAAGGACTTATATTTGCCCTCTACCTTATCAAAGACCTTTCCCAGTCTCTAACCCAGAAAAAATGAGGGTCCTGCCCCTCTTTTTTCTTTATTTTCTGATTAATTTCATTTGAATTTCATAAAATCTGTATAAAATTATCTTGTATTAAACAAATTTTTTCAAGGTTTAGTATGGAAAAACTGAAAGTTGCCTTTTCAACTTTAGGATGCAGGATGAACCACTTTGAAACCTCTGCAATGGAAGAAGAGTTTGAAAATAAAGGGTATATTCTGTCTGGATTTGAAGATAAAGCAGATATATATGTGATAAATACCTGCACAGTCACAAATGATGCCGATAGAACTTCCAGAAAAACAATCAGACAGGCAAAAAGGAGAAATCCTGAGGCCATTGTAGTTGCGACAGGTTGTTATGCACAGGTATCCCCAGAAGAACTGGCAAAAATGGAAGAAGTTGACCTTGTTATTGGAAATTCCCATAAAACAGCTGTTTTGGAGCTGGTTGAGCAATATATAAATGAAAAAAGACAGGATAAAGTTTTTATAGATAATATCTTCAGGAAAAATGAGTTTGAAACATTCCAAATAAGCACTTTTTATGAAGGTGCCCGTCCTATCCTGAAGGTACAGGAAGGATGTAATAGTTTCTGCTCATTTTGTATTATCCCATTCGCAAGGGGAAAAGTCAGAAGTGCCAAAATAGACCAGATTGTCCAGCAGGTGAAAATTCTTGTTGATAGAGGCTTTAAAGAAATTGTTTTAACAGGAACACAGCTTTCCCAGTTCGGATACGACCATAAAGAGGGATTTTTATATGATTTGTTAAATCAGCTTATTAAAATAGATGGACTTTACAGAGTAAGGCTTTCCTCAATGGGAATTAATGAGATAGATGATAAACTTCTTGGTCTGATAACTTCAGAGGAAAAAATTGCTCCCCATTTCCATCTGTCTATCCAGTCCGGTGATGATAAAGTTCTAAAAGATATGAAAAGAAATTATACCGTTTCCCAATATGCACAGGTAGTTAATGAGATTATTAAAAGAAGACCTGATACAGCAATTGGAACAGATTTAATAACAGGTTTTCCAACAGAGGATGAAAAGGCTTTTGAAAATACTGTAAAAGTGATAAAAGAACTGCCTTTTGCATATATACATGTTTTTACATATTCAGAAAGAAAAGGAACAGCAGCCCAGAAAATAGGAGATAAAGTTCATCCACAGGAGAAAAAAAGAAGAACAAAAATAATAAGACAGATCTCTGAACAAAAAAATAAAGAATTTAGAGAAAAATACTTAGGCAAGCCATTGGAAGTCCTTGTTATATCAGAAAGAGACGGAAAGAAGGTGGGGCTTACAGGGAATTATATTCATATAAAATTTGATTCTCAAAAACCAATAAACAGTGTAACAGAAGTTGTTTTAACGGAGGTTGGGGATGAAAGGGAAAATAACATTGGAAAGGAGATTTAAGATGAGAAAAGTAATAATGGCATTTTTAACTGTTTTTTCGCTGAGTTTTGCATTTGATAATACACTGGTAGGAAAGGAGTTTAGAGATTTTACCTCTATTGATGAGTCTGGCAAAGTTGTAAAAGCATCACAGGTAATAGACCATAAGCCTGCTGTAATTATATTCTTTGCTATAGGTGACCAGCCGGGAACATTTAAATTTCTGCCCCATATGAATGAGCTTTATGACAAATATAAAGACAAAGTTGTGTTTATGGCTGTTCTGTTAAGCAGGTCTGATAAAAAAGAAGTTCAAGAACTAAAAAAATTACTTCCATTAAAAATACCCGTCTATCGTGGATATAGGGATGCTATTGAGAATTATAAAATCAGAAAAGTTGATGTTCCTCTTATAATCCTCGTTGATAAGGATGGTCTTATTACAAATATAGTTGCAAGACCAGAGTCTGAAATGGAAGAAGTTTATCCTTTTGAAAAGAACTTGAAAAAAGAAAACACCCTTGAAGGTAGAACTGCCCAAAGTATAAAGCTTTTGGACAAATACATTCAAAAACTAATTCAGGAGTAAGATATGGAAGATGTTAAACAAATTATGATTGTTTTAGATGACATAGATATAGAACAATTAGATGAGGATAAACTGACAGATATTCTTATAGATGCTTTCAAAAAACAGGGATATACACCAACAGATAGGCCGGTTGTCATTAGAAAAGGTAAAATTAGTTCAATAAGAGCTATTGAAAATGAATCACAGGAAGAGGTTGAGATATATGCACTTGCACAGGTGTTAAACAAAGATGGTAAGGTCAAGACTGTTATCACAGGCAGAGTGGTATAGATTTAAATATATAGGGAGTTTTCAGGAGACATAGAATGAAAATAGTAATTGATGTGTCTAATGAAGAAAAAGCTAAACATTTAATTAATATGTTAAAAGATATTCCATATGTGAAAAATATTAAGATTGAATCTGAAAAAAAGAAAAGGAAACCTGATTTTGAAGCTGTTTTTGGAATATGGAAAGACAGGGATATTACATTGAAAGGTATTAGAGAAAAAGCTTGGAGAAAAGAATACTTCTGTTATTAATTCGTAATGCGAAAGATTTTAGGCGTATAGAAGGTATAAACATAAAATAATCTAAGGAGGGTCATTATGGAAAAGATAAGACTACTTAAAAAGCTAATAGATGCTGTAATGGAAGGGGATTATGATGAAGTTTACAGGCTGGTTGATATGCTGAATGTAGACTTAAATCAGATTTATGAATATGAAGGAAGTCCCTTACATGTTGCCGTAAAAGAGAGAGATATAGAACTGGTTAAATATTTTTTAGATAAAGGAGCAGACCCTAATATAAAAGGTGCTTTCGGAGAGACTCCTCTACATATCGCTGTTGATAGAGGATATCTTGATATAGTTAAACTGCTTCTTGAAAAAGGGGCAGACCCTAACGTCCAAAGTAATGAAGGAAATACACCTCTTCATTTATCAGTTATAGCAAGCTCTGCAGATATAGCTTATGAACTTATATCACATGGAGCTAATAAGGAAATAAAGAACAAATTCGGAAAAACACCATTAGATTTAGCAATGGAACTCAACGACGAAAAGATGATTAAGATTTTATCCTAAAGGGTTAAATGCAAAAAATAAGAGTAGTAGAAATATTTAATTCCATAGAAGGTGAAGGCAGGCTTATAGGATATCCGGTTTCTTTTATAAGACTGGAAGGATGTAATCTGAGATGTTCCTGGTGTGATACCCCCTATTCCTATGATACCGGTTCTTATAAATTAATGTCTATTGAAGAAATACTGGACACTATAAAAGATTTTTCCAATAAAAAAGTATGTATAACAGGTGGAGAACCCCTTGTTAATGAAGGGTTTGACCCTCTCTTTGAGGCTTTAATCAAAGAAAGTTACTATGTAATTCTTGAAACTAACGGCACAGTTTATAGAAAAATCATTGGAAAGTTATATCCAGAATATAGTGAAAATATATATGTTGTCTGTTCACCAAAGCCAGATAGTAATTACATGGTTCACAGAGATTTAAAACCATACATATCAGAGATGAAACTTGTTGTTGATGAATTTTTAACTGAAAATATTGTTTCTGCTTTTGTAGATTTCCCAATAACCCTTCAACCTGAGGGAAATAAGCAGAAATATTTTGAAAAAGCACTAAAGATACAAAAATCCTTGATAAAAAAAGGTATAGAAGTCAGAATAATTCCCCAGATACACAAATTTTTTAGAATTAATTGAATTTTTTGCTAGCTTTTCTTAAAATTTTAGAACTATTACTTGGGAAGGTGGAATATGAAAAAATTAGCTGTTATTCTTGGAATGTTTATTTTTGTAAAAGCTTTTGCCTATACCGATGTTTCAGCAGAAGAATTTGCTAAATTAATGAAAAAACCTGATGCAATTATTCTTGATGTTAGAACATTTCTTGAATATCAAAAAGATGGTCATATAAAAGGAGCAAATCTTATTCCCGTTCAAGTTTTTAGATTTATATGGCTTGCAGGATTAAAGGATAAAACTGTTCTTGTTTACTGTAGAAGTGGAAATAGAAGCGTTGTGGCCAGCAAAATGCTGGAACAGATGGGGTTGAAACATGTTTATAACCTGAAAGGCGGCATTTTAGAATGGAAAGCTAAGAACTTTCCTGTTGAGTATAATCAGAAATAACCTTTTCAAATATTCTGTCCTGCAGGTCAAACATTCTTTTGGCTTCTGCAGGGCAGGTTTCATGATCATAACCAAGCAAATGTAAAATTCCGTGGGTTAGTAACCTGACTATTTCTTCTTTGTATGAGAGCCCTATTTCTTTTGCCTGTTTTTTTGCAAAAGGAAGGGAGATAATCACATCTCCCAGTATTTTGTATTTATACCCCGGAGGTTTTTCATCTATAGGGAAAGACAGAACATCTGTTGGTTTATCCTTTTTTCGCCATTCTTTATTTATCTGCTGTATTGTATCGTTGTCTGTCAGGGTTATACTAAGTTCCACATTGTCCAGATTGAGTTCTTTTAGGATTTTCTCTGCAACTTCTTTCACAAATTTCTTTGTGATATGCCTGTCGTATATATCCTTACTTATTAGAATTTTGTTCATTTTCTTTTTCCCTTTCATATTTGTCGTAAGCTGTAATAATTCTCTGGACTACAGGGTGTCTTACCACATCTTTTTCAGAAAATCTGCATATTCCAATACCTTTTACATCTTTAAGAACTTCAAGGGCTTCTATTAAGCCTGACTGACTAACTTTTGGCAGGTCAATCTGTGTTATATCACCTGTGATAACCGCCTTTGAACCAAAACCTATTCTCGTCAAGAACATTTTCATCTGTTCTTTTGTTGTGTTTTGTGCTTCATCAAGAATGATAAAAGCATCATTAAGGGTTCTTCCCCTCATAAATGCCAGCGGTGCAATTTCTATAATATTTTTTTCCAGCATATCTCTAATCTTGTCAGGGTCAACCATTTCATATAAAGCATCGTATAAAGGTCTGAGGTATGGGTCAACTTTTTCTGTTAATGTTCCTGGGAGAAATCCAAGTTTTTCCCCTGCTTCTACTGCCGGTCTTGTCAGGATTATTCTGTTTACTTTTTGTTGTTTCAGGTATGAAACAGCCATTGCCATTGCAAGATATGTTTTACCTGTTCCTGCAGGACCCACTCCGAAAGTTATATCATTTTTCTTTATTGTCTCTATGTATGCCTTTTGTGATGGGGTTTTGGCCATTATTGGTTTTTTTCTATGGGTGAACAAAATTGCTTCATAATTTCCGACAACCTGCTGCTGAGGAGTTTCATTTTTGTATCCAACAGCCAGATTTCTCACATCTTGGGGGGATAATTGATGACCTCCTTCAAAATAAGAAGCCACTTTTTGCATAAAATCCTCAAATCTGTCAAGTTCTTCTTCTGTTCCTTCTGCAATTAAACTTGTTCCTCTGGCAAATATATCAACCCCAAATATATCCTCAAAGAATTTTATATTTTCATCTCTGTTTCCGACTATGCTCCAAAAAGCTTCCTGTGGAATTTGAACTTCTAACTTTAAAATCTTTCTTACCTCCTTTTTATTTATCTACGGTGATAATTTATTCATTTTTAAAAAATTTCAACTTTAAAGTGAAAACCACCCTTCTGGTGGATGAATATAAACCTTTTTATTTTCTACATCTATCTCTTTTACAAATTCTTTTATAAACGGTAAATGCCTAATTTTTTCATCAGTGCACTTTATTATTAGGTAAGCCGTTGATAATCTATCATCTACTTTTATAATTTTTCCTACAACTTTGTCATTATAAATAACATCGGCATCTATAAGTTGGTATTCGTAGAATGTATCTTTGGCAGGTTTGGGAAGCTTAGAGGTTTCTACATAAAAATATTTGTGTTTTATCTTTTTTGCTTTATCTAAATCATCGTATCCTTTGAATTTTATTAGGCCTTTTTTTCTTGAAAATGCTTCAACCTGTAGAGGTTGGAATTTACCTTCTTTGTCTTTTATATAAATAGTTTCCGGCAGTTTAAAATTAGGTGGAAATATCTCTATTTTAAGGTCTCCTCTAACCCCATGTGTTCCGTGTATCTTTCCAGCAATGACCATTTCCTCTTTAGCCATTACTGACCACCTCTTCTTGTGGCTATATTTATTTCTTCAATACCGTTTTGTTTTGCAATATCCATCAGGTGAACAACCTTACCATATTCAACTCTTCTATCTGCTATAACCACAAGGGATTTTGCATTTTTTGATTTTAGAAACTGGGCAATTTCTGCATCTGTTACTTTTTGGTTGCCGATATAGTAATTACCATCTTTATCAACAAATATCTTTACAGGTTCTATTGACGTTTTTTCAGCTGTTGCCTGTGGTAATTCAACATTTATTGATGATATAGGGGCAAGAGTGCTTACTATTCCTAAAAATAATATAATTATGAAAGCAATATCAACAAGGGCTGTCATATCAACGACAAAGCCTGTATCCTGTGTCCTCATATATTTTCTAAAATTCATTTTTGCTCACCTTCCTTGCTGGAAAGTTCTGTAAGTTGATATATAAGCTCTGTAGCCAGATTTTCCATCTGGGAAACAATAAATGATAATTTAGATCTGAAATACCAGTATGCTGCAAGGGTTGGAATAGCAATAGAAAGACCAAAAGCTGTTGTTATTAATGCCTGTGATATTCCTGCAGATAATACCTGAGGATTAGAAAGACCTTCAACAGATAGCGCCTCAAAAACCTGTATCATCCCGACAACTGTTCCAAGGAAACCGAGCAGTGGTGCAATGGCAGCAATGGCGCCAATGGCATTTATATAACCTTCAAGTTTAGGAATTTCAGCTCTTGCTATTTCTTCTGCAACAGTTTTAAGTTGCTGCTCATCTTTTCTTCCTCTTATGTATGCCTCAAGTATCCCTGCCACAAGTGTTGTTGCCACAGAGTTTGTATTTTTTGCTATTGTTATGGCTTCTGCAAATCTACCTTCCTGTATGTAAAAGGATATCTCTTCTAACTTTCTAACAGGAAAGGTTTTTCTTGATGAAAG
Source organism: Persephonella sp. (assembly GCF_027023985.1). Classification (NCBI taxonomy): domain Bacteria; kingdom Pseudomonadati; phylum Aquificota; class Aquificia; order Aquificales; family Hydrogenothermaceae; genus Persephonella; species Persephonella sp. The sequence goes on from NZ_JALVTW010000010.1 coordinate 134,999, forward strand.
GGAGTATAACCGCTCAATAATAAATGCTATTGCCAATATCCCCAGAAATAAAAGGGGATACATTATAGGTCCACCTTTCTGGAAAATCTGGATTATATATTCCATCTTTTATCCTCCTTTATCTACATTGGGGAAGCCCTTCTTGTAGTTGTTTTATCTTCTGTTGCAGGGGAGGGTTGAGATTGTATTTTTTAAGAGGTTTCAGCATACAAGCGGCTTCCTGTTTGTGACCTTTACTTTTCATTATTTCGGCTGCTTTAATTCTGGCCTTTATAACAAATTCCTTGGCTTCAGGATAAAGATAAACCACATTTACAAAATTGTTAAGGGCTTTTTCCAGATTTCCTTCCTGCTGGTATATTAGCCCAAGGAGATAATAACTTTCTGCTACATGATTATAATCTGAGCCATTTACAGCCTCTTCCAGATACTTTTTGGCAAGCTGTGGATATCCAAGTTTTAGCTGTATTTTTGCCAGATAATAGGCTATATCATTTCTGTATTTTGGAAATCTGGTGTAAAGATCTTCAAAATAGCTTTTTGCCTGTGTTAAATCTCCTAATTTGTAATATAAAACTGCGAGCTGGTATCTGTTTTCATCTGTGTCTGGCATTTGTTTTAGAACTTCAATGGCTTTTTTGAGGTCTTTCTGTTTTATGTATATCTTTACAAGAAGTGATTTTACATTAAGGGCATATTCTCCTTGGGGATATTTTTCCAAATACTGCTTGAGTGTATTAATTGCATCAGGATAATCATTTTTCAGGTAGTACAGATATCCCAGTTTATAAAGGGCATAATCGCTTTCTTTAATATCTTGTTCTATAATTTGGGAGTATAACTTTTCAGCCTCGTCAAATTTCCCTTTGCTAAGGTAGTAGTCTGCAAGCTGGACTTTAAGGAGATTTACAAATGGGTAATCTGGATATTTCTCAATAAATTTCTTTATCTGGGTTGCAACATCTGTATTTTTGGAATTTTTCATTTCAAGAAGTGTAAGCTGGTAAGCAGCATCTATAGCCTCAGGACTATCTGCGTATTTCTCAATAAACTGTCTGTATATTTCCCTTGCTTTTTCTGTGTCTCCTGCATTGTAATAGCTGTTTGCCATTCTGAGAATTGCCTGCTTTCCAAGCTTTGTATCTGGGTATCTATTGGCAAAGTTTTCAAACTCCTGTGCAGCTGTAAGGTAATCTCCTTGCAGGAAGTATGTGTATGCATATAGATAGCTTGCTTTTTGTGCTATCTCATCATCCCCTTGAGATAGCTCTTCCAGCACCTTTCTGGCCAGTTCAGGTTGTTGTTTTTTGATAAATATATATGCAATCAGAAGTTTACTTTTTCTGTCATTGATTTTCTGGGCTATCTGGAGGGCTTCATCAAGAAGGCCTGCATTGAAAGCAGAGATTGCTTTCAGGTAAGGGTCTTTAAACGCCTGATATGCCTTTTTATATTCTTTTTTAACAAAGAAATACCATCCCAGTAAATCCCTTGCATAATCCTCGTCATACTGGCTTATTTCTTTTACTACCTGCAGGTATTTTTTGTATTGTTTAAGCTGGAAGTATATATCAGCCAGATATTTTAATGCCAGCAGTTTTTTCTCAGGGTCAGTCAGTCCGTCTAATGCCTTTTCTATGTATTTTGCTGCTTCTTCAGGTCTGTTTAACTTTAGAAGGGCATAACCTGCATAAAGGTTAAACTCCGGCTGGTTTATTGATTTAAACATTAAAAATGCATATCTATATTTGCCTGAGTTGTAGGCTGTTATAGCAAGTTTTTTCTTTAGATATTCAACATATTTTCCACCTGTTAATGCAGATTTTTGTAGGAGGACAAATGCTGTTTCAAAATCTCCTTTATCAGCCAATATTTCTGCTATTTTGATATAAAGGTTTTGTGCAAGGGTTTTGTCCCTTGTCTCAAGAATACCTGCTTTTTCAAGGGCTGATTTGATATTCCCTTTTTTAAAATCTATTATTCCAAGGCCGTAAATCGCATAAGCTGCCATTGGGGTGGCAGTGCCGTATCCTTCAAGATATTTTTTGAAATAGCTTTCTGCCTTTGCATAATCTCCAAGATGCAGATATGAAAATCCTTTTATAAGGAGGATATGTCTCCAGTAATCAGGGGATTTAATTTCGTTTAATGTTTCAAGAGCTTTTTTGAACTGTTTGTTAGCAAAATATAAGTAACCTTTCATATATTTACAGTAATCTATAAATTCAACATCCAGATTTTCGCATTTAATATCTTTAATCAGATTGAATGCTTCTTTATATTTTTTGTCATGGGCAAATATTACCCCATGCCAGAATAGAAAGTTCTCGTCAGGAGTTTCGGCATTTTTAAGTAACTGTTCTGCTTCTTTTATTTTCCCGTAGTCCAGCAGTAGAATTGCTGCAGAAAGACAGGCTTTATCTCTGATTGGACTTGTTTCTTCTGTTTTACAGGTATTTTCAAACTGTTTTAGGGCTTTTTCTTTTTCACCAAGTTTGAAATACACAAGACCCAGCAAATATTTAGCTTCAGTTTTGAATTTTACATCAGGATATTTTTTCAGCAGTTTTATCAGTTTATCCCTTGCAGATAGGTATTTCCCGTTAAAAAAATCATCTATAGCATCTGCCATAAGGGCATTTTCTTCAGGAATACCCATAAAAGAGGATGGTTTTTCAAGGGGAATTGAAGGAGGTTCTGCATTATATGGAGGAATTGGTGAAAATTCTTCAACAAATAGCTGTGTTTCTATTTTCTGACCTATCTTTAGTTTGTCTGGTGGCTGTAAAGATGGTTTTTGTTCTATCTTCTCAACAGTTATCTCAACAGGAAATGTGACTTCCGGAACTTTTACCTGTGAACCAAAGGATAAACCAAAAGCAATTAAAAATATAAAAACAGCTATTCTTTTCATGTTTTTACCTCTAATGTGTTGATTGCTTCCTGTATATCATTTTTGATTTGCTTTTGAAGCTCCTGGATGTTGTTGAATTTTTTTTCTTCCCTGATAAATTTTTTGAAAAATATTTTTACTTCTTTTATATCTTTGCTTAATTTTTCGCCTATTATATGGGCTTCTATAAATGTTTTTTTTCCGTCAACAGTTGGCCTTGTCCCATAGTTTATAACTGCAGGATAAAGTTTGTGGTCAAATGATACATATCCCATATAAACACCTTTTTTCAGGCATAAATCAACATCTGGGATAATATTTATTGTGGGAAATCCTATTTTTTGTCCTAGTCTATCCCCTTGGATTACTTTGCCTTTTATACAATATGTTCTTCCTAAATATTTTTCTGCTTCGTCAACTTTACCTTCTTTAAGAAGTGTTCTTATTATTGTGCTACTTATTCTTGTGTCATTTATTTTTATAGGAGGAATTACTTCCACCTCAAAGCCTGCTTTTTTCCCGTATTCTGATGCAAATTCAATACAACCTTTTCCACCATAGCCGAAACGCCAGTCGTGGCCTACTATAATTTTTTTACATTTAAGATTTTTTGCTAAAAAGTCCAGGAATGCTTTTGCAGATTTTTTTGCATATTCAGGTGTAAAGTGGATTACATATACATAATCAATATTGTAATATTCAAGTAGTTCCAGTTTCGTGGTCAGGTCAGTTATACGACAAGGGGCTTTTTCTGGAGATAAAATTTTTTTAGGATGAGGTTCAAATGTGATTACAAGGGATTTTCTTCCGGTTTTCTGTGCTTCTTCTTTTGTTTTTTCCAGTAAATGAATATGTCCAATATGAAATCCGTCAAAGCTTCCTATTGTGCATACAGTTTCTTCTTTTAAGGGTAAATTCTGCTCTGTGAGAACTTTCATTCTTCCTCATTTAGAAATTTATTAGCTGCTTCTTGAATTACACTATAAGAAAATCCTCTATTCTTTAAAAATTTTACTACATCGTAAAATTTTTTTTGCTTTTTATATTTGTTCCTCAGCAAATTGAGTGCTGCTTCAAGTTCTTCTTCATAGGAAAAATCTAATTGTGATATTCCTTTTTGATATAGCTTTTTTCTGAGATATAAAGGGCTTTTCCCTTTTTGGATAGCAAGTTCTTTGTGCCTCTGAATTAGTTTATCGTCATTTATATATCCCTTTTCTTCAAGTTCATCTAAAACTTTCTCTATCTGGTTTTCATTAAAACCCTTTTGCAGAAGTTTTTGCTTTAATTCCTGTTTGTAATAATCCTTTTTTGCAAGTAATCGAAAGGCCACAGATTTTATTTTTTTCATCAAACATTTCCATCAAAACCATACAATCCTGCGTCGTATTCTCCTGAGGATACACCTTTGATTTTAAGGTCAAGGTCTGATGGATTTGTGGCATAGGCAAGGGCATCTTTGTAAGAAATCCAGCCTTTGTTATAAAGGTCTAAGATTGCCATATCGAAAGTTTGCATTCCGTATTCTGTCTTACCTTTTTCCATAAGGTCTGTAATTTGTTCAAATTTGTCAGGGTCTATAATTGCATCAAATACAGCACCTGTATTAATTAAAATTTCAACGGCAGGGACTATTCCTTCTTTGTCGGCTCTTGGGATTAATCTCTGGGATATTATTGCTTTCAGTGTTGAGGCAAGCATAAGTCTAATATGGTTTTTGGCTTCAAGGGGAAACATATCAATAATCCTGTTTATTGTTTCCTTTGCATCTTGGGTGTGAAGTGTAGAGAAAACAAGGTGTCCTGTTTCAGCTGCTCTCAAAGCAGTTTCTATTGTTTCAATATCCCTCATCTCACCGACCATAATTACATCAGGGTCTTCCCTAAGAGCTGCTCTAAGGGCGGTTGCAAAGGAAGAAGTATCAAGTCCAATTTCCCTCTGGACTATATATGATTTTTTGTCTCTAAAAACATACTCAATAGGGTCTTCAATGGTAATAATAACATCTTCCATATTCTGATTTCTATAATCAATCATTGCAGCAAGGGTTGTTGATTTACCTGTTCCTGTAGGACCTGTAACAAGGACCAGACCCCTCCTTTCAAGAGCAATTTCTGATAGCTTTGGAGGAAGATTAAGTTCTTCAAAGGAAGGAATTTTTGTTTTTAAAATTCTGAAGGCAAATGCGTAAGTTCCCCTCTGTCTGTATATATTTACCCTGAATCTGCTTACCTTTGGAATAGAGTAAGATATATCCAGTTCTCCTTTCTTAATCAGTTCTGCCTTTTTAACTTCGCTTTTTACAACTTGATTTATAAAATTAACAACATCCTGTTCTGTTATTTTCCCAAATTCCTCAATATTTACCAGTTTCCTGTTTATCCTGAAAATCGGGTATCTCCCAATCTTTAGGTGTATATCTGTAGCATTGCTATTAACTGCTTTTGTTAAAACTTCATTGAGCTCCACCTGTGATAGCCTCCCTTATTTTCTGTTCAATTTCTTCCTTTATTTCAGGATTTTCTTTTAAAAATTCTCTGGCTTTTTCCCTTCCCTGTCCAATCTTCATATCTCCGTAAGAATACCATGCACCGCTTTTCTTGATAATTCCCAGTTCTTCTCCAAGGTCAAGGATTTCTCCTTCTTTAGAAATACCTTCCCCATAGATAACATCAAATTCTGCTTCTTTAAATGGGGGAGCCAGTTTATTTTTAACAACTTTTACTTTTACTCTGCTTCCTACCTTTTCGCCGGCGTCTTTTATATCTTTTTTCCGGACCTCAAGTCTCATATCTGCAAAGAATTTGATAGCCCTTCCACCTGTTGTTGTTTCAGAGTTCCCAAACATTACTCCGACTTTTTCTCTTATCTGATTTATAAGGACTAAGGCTGTATTTGATTTGTTTACTGCCCCTTTTAAAACCCTCATTGCTTTAGACATCAGTCTTGCGTGAAGCCCTACATTTGAGTCTTCAATATCTCCTTCTAATTCTGCCTTTGGAACCAGTGCTGCAACAGAGTCAATAATTACAACATCTACAGCACCACTTCTGATGAGTGTTTCTGCAATCTCAAGAGCTTGTTCACCGTAGTCTGGCTGTGAAACAATCAAATCTTCTATATTAACTCCGATTGCCTTTGCATATTTAGGGTCAAATGCGTGTTCTGCATCTATAAAAACGGCTTTACCACCTCTTTTTTGAGCTTCTGCTATCAGGTGCAGTGTAAGGGTTGTTTTTCCGGAGGATTCGGGTCCGTATATTTCTGTGACTCTTCCCCTTGGTATTCCTCCGATACCTGTTGCAAGATCAAGTGTCAAAGACCCAGATGGTATTGCTTCAACAGATTTTACCGCCTCATCGCTGAGGGTCATTACAGAACCCTTACCGAACCTTTTTTCTATCTGGGCAAGGGCACTTTCAAGTGCTTTTCTTTTGGCTTCCAATTCTTTTTGATTAATGGTTTCTTCCATATTTTGAAACTCCTCCTTTTTTACTCAGTGGAAACAACCCTTGGGACTACGAAAAATCCATTTTTTTCTTCAGGTGCATTTTTAAGGGCTTCTTCCCTTGAAAGCCCTTCTTCAGGTGTATCGTCCCTCATAGGTGTTTCCTGCTGAATTAATTCATAGAAAGGTAATATATTTTCTGTGTCTAATTCTTCAAGTTTTTCTACAAACTTTATTATTTCCGGTAATTGCTTTGAAAACAGTTCTATTTCTTCTTCTGTAAGATTTAGTTTTGCAAGTCTTGCAACCTTAATAACAGCTTCTCTATCAAGCATCTTTTTCTCCTTTTTTGTATTTTCGGACTAACAAATTTTAACATTATTCAGTTATCTTTAAAATCCCTGCGCTATCATAAGTTATTGAAAAAAATAATATTTTATGATTCTTCTTATCTTTTATCGGATATTATGATAAAAATCATTCCTAATAAGTTAATATACTTATATATTAATATCA